>CAZARO010000170.1:0-8256 GCA_964487165.1 uncultured Solibacteraceae bacterium
GCGCGCCTTCGCGGGTTTTGAATGGTCGAATTTCATGGCGCCGACGCTCAAGACAGCGGCCTTCGGATTCATTATCGGCACGGTGTCTTCCTACTTCGGCTATACCACTAACGAAGGCGCAGCAGGCGTCGGACGCGCCGCCACCTATGCGGGGCCGGAAGCGATCGAATCCGCCCAGTGTGCCAACCCATATGTCGCCCTCCCGGTCTTCGATGCCGCAGTAGATCGTGTTGTTCGTCAGTCCATCTTTTTCGGTGAATTTCTCGATGGAGGCATCGTCGGGAGAGATTCGGCCTCGCAGTTTTTCCGCGGCCGGAATTCGCCAGATGCCGTTGTGCCGCGTCATCATCCATCCGCCTCCGTCGCGATCCAACAGGAACGTCCCGTTCGAGTTGGCGACGCTTCGCGAACCACGATTTCCGGCAACCGCATCCGCCGGGAACCGTAACAGCGAAAGTATGTCGGGAGCCCAAAGCCACATCCCGTTGCCGCCCGCATCGGTGAAGGTCGGAAAATACCCTGGAACCGCCGCGGCCGTCACGTGTTGAAACTCGCGCGTTCCTCTGGGGAGCGAAAAGACCCCGCTATTGGAATCGGCAACCCAAACGCCGCCCCGTCTGTCGACGGCCACGCTGGCCGGCGAGTTGGAAAAAAGTCCCCCTGGATTGGAGTTCTCACCGACGATCCGCCATCGGCGGCCGTCGAAAAATCCCAGGCCTCCCACGGTCGCGGCCCAAACGCCTCCGTCGCTGTCCTGTGCGAAATTCCGTACACGGCCGGCGGGCATACCTTCGTTCGCGGCGTAGTTGACGAGTCTGCCGCGCTTCAGAAAGCTGGCGCCGCCGTTCAGGTAGCCGATCCACAAGCCACCGTCGAGAGTCGCCAGAAGCGCGCTGACAGACGGCTGCGGTAATGATCCTACCTCGGGCTGATATGGCTCCAGGGCGGTGCTGTCAAAACGCAGTAGTCCCCCGGTAGTTCCCAGCCACATGAACCCATCAGAAGTTTGCGCGATGGCGAGCACCTCGCCGATCACGCCTTCTTTGGCGCCCCATGCGGTATGCGTCATCTGCGTAATTGGTTGGCCGGGATCGGCTGCGATGAGGTTCGCCGCACTCAATAGAAAAATGCTGACTAAACGCACGAATGCGCTCAGCCGTGGGAACTGGCATCCCCCCTGAGCCGCAGCCATTGCCAGATTATACATTGCCACCGGACGCGGGCCGTATCCCTGAAATCAGGTATTTGTGAGTGCTTGGATTCTGTGTTTCGCGCGGGAGCGGCGGTTTCGAATAATTGAAGTGGTGACGCAAAAGAAGAGTCGAATTCTCGTAGTCGATCGCAATGTGCTCTTGCGCGAGGGTCTTTGCACCCTGATCCGCCTCCAGCCTGACATGGACCTGGCAGGCGTGGCAGCCACGGCGAGCGTGGCTATTGAATTGTTTCGCATGCACAGGCCGGGGGTGGTGCTGATGGATCTGGATCTTCCCGATTCGTCCGGAATCCGGGCGATCCAGGAGATTCTGGAACTCGATCCGACTGTGTGTATTCTTGGACTGCACACGCACCCCTGGGACGACTCCGCCGCTGTGGCGCTCCGCGCCGGTGTGCGGAATTGCATCACGAAGGATCGGTTACATCGGGATCTTGTGACGCTGATACGCGAGTGCCTGGGCTGCGCATGAAGGCGTATGTTCCGGAGCTATAGAGTCCGGCCGAGTGGATGCAGGCCAGATAGTAGAAGGTGGCCGGCGACTGCACAGACGGGGTATTCTAATCCGCGATCCTCTGTCGACGAGAATGATCCGCTGACGTTCCGAACAAACGGCTCCCGACTGTAGTGGTGCGGTTTCTGAAACCCCACCAGGGGTGCGACACGAAAGTGGAGGCAAGGCCGAATGTCCAACGAAAACAGCAAGAATCGGAGCGTACCCAGTACGCCAGGCGCCATGCCGCTGCGGGCAACCATCTCCAAGGGCCACGAGGCTTCCATTTGCGCGATCCGAAGCAAGTGTTGATGCTGCGGCATATTTATCCGTGTGAATCCATGTCCATCCGTGGCCCATTTTTCTTGGCGAACATAAGGCAATAGGACACGGATTCGCACGGATTCAGAACTTCGAAAGGACCCCGCCGAGATTGAGAGCTGTTGTCGCGCACGTACTCTTACGACGATCGTTCCTACTTCTATCTCGTGCCCCCGCCAATCGGGGTTTGCTTCCAGCCGCCCATCCTGCAGGCGCGGACAGCCGTCATCGCCGCACAATCGACAGACCGCCATGTGAAATGCCGGCTAGAATAGCTCCAGTTCGGGGGAAAACGAAGGCGAAATCGTTCCGCACCAGGAAAGGTAGGCTGGCCCCAACGAACTGCCTCAATTGCGGCAGTATTTGCACCGCGAACTGGCGCATCTCCGGCAGTGATATCGGCAGGAGAAGATCCGATAGTGATCAAAAGGCTGCACACACCGCCAACCGATTGATTCTTCATCATTTCCGCCGCCAGGAAGTCTGGCATCATGCGTGCCCCACATCGCTCTGAAACCACGAAACGAGGGCGAAGTGAGACTCCGAGTTATCTTGATCCCGGCAATCATCGCAATTTCCGCGGCGGCGCAGGTCACTGAACCGCGCATGAGCCTGCGGGAGTTGACCGGCGAGGCCATCAAGAATAATCCGGATATTGTCGCGGCGCAGAAGAAATATGAAGCGGCACGCCAGCGGCCCACGCAAGAGAGCAGCCTGCCGGATCCAATGGTCTCACTTGGGTACAACAGCGTGGGCAATCCTCTGCCTGGCGCCGGTCTCGGCAGCCAGGTACTGGCAAACGTTGGGGTGATGGTTTCGCAGGAGGTACCCTTTCCAGGCAAACTCAAGCTCAAGGGTGACATGGCCTCCAAGGAGGCACAGGCCGAATTTCAGCAGTATCAAGGAGTGCAATTGGCCGTCATTTCCCGGCTGAAGCAGGCCTACTATCGCTTGCAATACACGTATGCGGCCACCGATCTCCTGGTCCGCTATCGTGACCTGCTGGAAAAGCTGCTCAAGGTCACCGAAGACCGGTATTCGGTGGGGCGCGCCGCCCAACAAGATGTGTTCAAGGCCCAGACCCAAACCAGCATCCTGGAAACGCGGCTGGTGAAACTCGAACAGGAGGAAAGA
This sequence comes from uncultured Solibacteraceae bacterium, assembly GCA_964487165.1. Classification (GTDB taxonomy): domain Bacteria; phylum Acidobacteriota; class Terriglobia; order Bryobacterales; family Bryobacteraceae; genus PALSA-129. Next base: position 3,162 of record CAZARO010000170.1, read on the forward strand.
AGCCGGCGCGCGGAGATCAACAGCATCCTGAATCGTGCCGTGGGCACCCCTGTCGGCCGGCCCGAAGATGTCAAGCCCAAGGAGTTGACGGCGACTCTGGAGGAACTACTGGCCGCCACGCGCCAGGACTCGCCCATGCTGGGGCGCGATCAGAAGATGATCGAGCGGTCGGAGTTGGCCGTCAACATGGCACGCAAGGAATACTATCCCGACGTCACCCTCAACGCGGGCTATTACAACATGGGGTCTATGCCGCCCATGTATGAGGTGCGCGCGGACTTCAAAGTCCCGATCTACTTCTGGCGTAAACAGCGAGCCGGAGTGAACGAGCAGGTCAGCAATCTGTCGCAGGCGCGCCGGACCTACGAATCCACGGACCAATCGCTCCGCTATCAGATCCAGGACGATTTCCTGATGGCGCAGGCTTCGGCCAGGCTCATGAAGCTTTACCGGCAGACAGTGGTGCCGCAAGGCAACCTGGCATTGGAATCCTCTCTCTCCACTTATGAGACCGGCACTGTCGATTTCCTGTCGGTGCTTTCCAATTTTACGATGCTGCTGGACTACGAGATGAGTTACTACGACGAAGCGCTTAACTATGCGCTGGCGCTGAGCCGCCTGGAAGAGATGACGGGCCAGGCGCTCACGGACTGAGGCAATTCAAATGAAAGCGATTCGAATAATCGGTTTGCTGGTAGTGATTGCCGCCGCGTTTGCGGGCGGGTACGTCTATAACGCCATAAAGGGACGCGCGCCGGCATCCGCGGACAACGGCGGGCGCAAGATCCTTTACTGGGTTGATCCGATGCATCCGGCGTACAAGTCCGACAAGCCCGGGATTGCCCCGGATTGCGGCATGAAACTGGTACCGGTATATGCCGACGGAGCTGCCCCCGTACCGGCGGCCGAGCGGAAGGTGCTGTATTACCGCGACCCCAAAGACCCGAATTACAAGGCGCAACAACCTGGACTGAATCCGGAGACCGGCAATACGCTGGAGCCGGTTTATGCAGACGACGTCTCCACCATGGAAGTCGGCACGGTCCAGATTACTCCGGAGAAGCAGCAACTGATTGGAGTGAAGTATGAGCAAGTGGAAACCGGCGGCGGTTCGCGGACCATTAGGGCGGTAGGCAAAGTCGCCATCGACGAGACTCGTATCGGCCATGTACACACGAAGGTGGAAGGCTGGATCGACAAGGTGTTCGTCGACTTCACGGGCAAGTTAGTGGAGAAGGGACAACCGCTGCTGACCATTTACAGCCCGGACATGCTGGCGTCCCAGCGTGAGTTGCTTCTCGCCGCGAAAGCCAGAACCATCATGCGGGACAGCGCGCTGCCGTCGGGTTTCGACCAGAGCGAGTCTTTGCTTCAGGCCACTCGCCGGCGATTGGAGTTGTGGGACCTCGGCGAAGCGCAGATCGACCAGGTCCTCAAAACCGGAGAGCCGATCAAGAACATCACCGTGTACTCGCCTATGACCGGATACATCATGGATCGCAAGGCTTTCCCGCAAGTCAAGGTTATGCCCGACACGGACCTGTACACCATCGTGGATCTGAGCCACGTCTGGATCATGGCGGACGTGTTCGAGTATGAAGCGCCGAATATCCACGTAGGCGAGACGGCTCGCGTGTCCCTCCAGGCGCTTCCCGGCAAGAGTTTCAACGCCCGCATCGATTATCTCCAGCCGGAGGTCGATCCGATGACCCGAACTCTCAAGGTTCGGCTCAACATGGGTAACCCTGGCATCATGCTGAAGCCCGATATGTACGCCGATGTGGAGTTTCACGTGAACATTCCGTCGACACTTACAGTGCCGGCGGACGCAGTTCTGAATGCCGGCGAGCGCCAGACAGTGTTTGTCGACCGCGGTAACGGCTTCTTCGAACCGAGGCAAGTGAAAATTGGGGAACGCGAGGGTGACCGCATCCAGATTCTGTCCGGCCTCACTGCGGGTGAGCGCATTGTGGTCTCCGGTAACTTCCTGATCGATTCCGAAAGCCAGATGAAAGCCGCCGCATCGGGAATGGGCGGAATGGCGGGGATGCCCGGTATGACTAACACGCCGACACCGCCTGACACGCCGGCGACTAAGTCGAAGGCTCCGGCGAAGCCCGACTCCAAGGCCATGGACGACATGCCTGGAATGGGGACCAAGAAGCAATGATCAACGCCATCATCGAGCTTTCCGCCCGCAACAAGATGATCGTCTTCCTCGCAATTGCGGCGGCCGTGATGGGCGGACTGTGGTCCATGCGGACGGTACCGCTGGACGCGCTTCCGGATATGAGCGACACCCAGGTAATCGTCTATTCGCGGTGGGATCGCAGCCCGGACATCATGGAGGACCAGGTCACATATCCACTGGTCACCGCCATGCTGGGCGCGCCCAAAGTGAAGGACGTTCGCGGATTCTCAGACTTCGGATTCTCCTACGTTTACATCATCTTCGACGAAGGAACCGACATTTACTGGGCCCGCTCCCGCACCTTGGAATACCTCTCGAACGTTCTGCCGCGGCTGCCTCAGGGCGTGCAGACCGAGTTGGGACCGGATGCCACGGGCATTGGATGGGTGTTTGAATATGCCCTGATCGATACGACCGGCAAGCAGAGTCTCGCGGACTTACGCAGTTATCAGGACTGGTATCTTCGCTATTACCTGAAAGCCGTTCCAGGCGTCGCTGAGGTCGCCCCTCTGGGCGGATTCGTGCGGCAGTACCAGGTCAACGTCGACCCTAATAAGCTGCAATCGTTCAATATCCCGATTAGTAAAGTGGTGGCGGCGGTGCGCGCCGGCAACAACGACGTTGGCGGACGGCTGGTGGAATTCAGCGGCGCCGAGTACATGGTGCGCGGCCGAGGCTACGCCCAGTCGACCGGCGACATCGGCAAGATCGTACTCGCCAAAAACGCCGGCGGTGTCCCGATCCTCATCTCCGACGTGGGTGACGTGACACTCGGCCCCGACATCCGCCGCGGCGTGGCGGATTGGAACGGAACCGGTGAGACCGTCGCCGGCATTGTCATCATGCGGCAGGGAGAGAATGCCCTGGAGGTGATTCAACGCGTCAAGCAGAAACTCAAAGATATTGAGGGCGGACTTCCTCCGGGAGTGAAGGTGGTCACCGCGTACGATCGCTCCGAATTGATTCTGCGATCTATTGAGAATCTGAAGCATACACTCACCGAAGAACTGATCATCGTAGCGATTGTCATCATGATTTTCCTCTGGCACATCCCCAGTGCCACCATCCCCATTGTCACCATTCCTGTGGCAGTGATCATCGCATTCATCCCCATGAAGATGATGGGCCTGACATCCAACATCATGTCCTTGGGCGGGATCGCGATCGCCGTGGGGGCCATGGTGGATGCGGCTATCGTGGTGGTGGAGCAGACCCACAAGAAGCTCGAAGAGTGGCAGCGGACCGGCCGCAAGCAGGATTACCACCGGGTGGTGATCGACGCGGTCAAAGAAGTCGGCGGGCCGAGTTTCTTTGCGCTATTGGTCATCGCGGTGGCGTTCTTGCCCGTACTGACACTGGAAGCGCAGGAAGGCAGGTTGTTCAAGCCGCTTGCGTATACCAAGACGTTCTCCATGATCATTGCGGCGGTTCTGGCCATCACACTGGATCCGGCCATGCGACTGCTGTTTACCCACATGAAGAATTACGAGTTCCGGCCGCGCTGGCTGGCGCGCGTGACGAACGCGGTGCTGGTGGGCACCATCCATTCGGAAGAGACGCACCCCATCAGCAAGATCCTGATCAAGTTGTACGCCCCGGTATGCGAACTGGCATTGCGATAGAAATGGTTCGTAATCGCCGGGGCCGTGGCTTTGGTGGTAATCACCATTCCGGTGTTTGAGCGGCTGGGGTCGGAATTCATGCCGCCCCTCGATGAAGGCTCTCTGCTCTACATGCCTTCGACGCTCCCCGGCATTTCCGTCACCAAGGCCCAGGAGTTAATGCAGGTGCAGGATCGCATCATCAAACGGTTCCCCGAAGTGTCCACCGTGCTAGGCAAGGCAGGGCGCGCGGAGTCGTCCACTGACCCGGCTCCATTCTCGATGATGGAGACGGTGATTGTTCTCAAACCGGAGACGGAGTGGCGGAAGGTGGAAACCTGGTACTCGTCCTGGGCGCCCAAGTGGGCGAAAGGTATATTCCGCAGGTTCACGCCGGACCACATTTCGACCGACCAATTAGTCGAAGAGATGAACCAGGCGCTCAAAATCCCGGGCACCTCGAACGCATGGACCATGCCCATCAAGGCGCGTGTGGACATGCTCACCACCGGCATCCGCACGCCGGTCGGCATTAAGATTTACGGTGCGGATATCAAGAAGATCGAAGACCTCGGCACCGAGATCGAGGCGTTATTGCCGAAGGTGCAAGGCACTCGCAGTGTTTTCTCGGAACGCACCAGCGGTGGCTACTTCCTCGATTTCAAGTGGAATCGCGATGCGCTGGTGCGCTACGGATTCAGTGTCGAGGACGCGAATGACGTGGTGATGAGCGCGATCGGCGGCGAGAACGTCACCACTACCATCGAAGGCCGCGAGCGCTATCCCGTCAACGTGCGCTACATGCGGGATTACCGCAGCGATCCGGACGCACTGAAACGCGTGCTGGTCCCGGCCATGGACGGCCAGACCCAGATACCGCTCGCTCAACTGGCCGACATCCAGGTAATTAGTGGACCGGCGATGTTACGCGACGAGAATGGCATGCTGAATGGCTATGTATATGTGGATGTCGCCGGCCGCGATATCGGCAGCTATGTGGAGGAAGCGAAGCAGGTGGTGAGTAACAACGTGAAGCTTCCTCCCGGATACTCATTCGCCTGGAGCGGCCAGTACGAGGCCATGCAACGTGTTCGGGACAAGCTGATCGTGGTGCTGCCGCTCACCATCTTTCTGATCGTCATGTTGCTATATCTCAACACCAAGTCCATGACGAAGACCATGATTATCATCCTGGCTGTACCGTTTTCGGCCGTGGGCGCCATCTGGTTTCTTCACTTCCTCGACTACAACATGAGCATCGGCGTGTGGGTCGGGTTGATCGCACTGATGGGCGTGGATGCGG
>CAZARO010000171.1:0-8228 GCA_964487165.1 uncultured Solibacteraceae bacterium
AAACCAGAATATTGTGAACACTTTCGACCAGGCTGGCATCCCGGTGGTGCTGCTCGATCGCGATCTTGTGGGATATCCGGACAGAAGCAATTATGATCTGGTTGGCATTGACAACCGAAGGGCAGGTTACACCATTGCCGCTCACTTGCTGAGTGTCGGGTGCCGGCGAATCGCCTTTGTGGCCCGTTTGGGTTCCGCCCCGACTGTGGACGCGAGAATTGCAGGATATCGGGAAGCGATGCTCGATTCCCAGACTCCCTGGGAGCCAACGTTCGTGCGCCGCATTAGTCCATTGGACAAGAAGGCCGTGAGCGAAATGATGTCCAGCGTAAAGCCCGATGGCATCGTTTGCGCAAACGACTTCACAGCGGCCAATCTTATGAAAACGCTGGGGGAATTAGGCTTTACGGTGCCAGGCGAGGTGCGCATGGCTGGAATCGACGACGTGAAATATGCCAGCCTTCTGGCGGTTCCCCTCACCACCATTCACCAGCCTTGTGTGGAAATGGGAGCGGCCGCCGTGGCCACCATGATTCAACGTCTCCGTAGTCCCGGCCTGCCGGCGCGCGATGTGCTGCTGAATTTCCGCCTTGTGGTGCGGGAATCGACCCTGGCGTCCCAGGAGCCGGACGTTGGGGCGAGCACTTAGATCGCGTTATTGATGACGATCGTCTTTTCTTCGGTCATATCGAGCACCGTGTCTACGATACTCTCGCGTCCGATGCCGCTCTGCTTGAAGCCTCCGAAAGGCACGTTGCCAGGGCGGAATGCGCCCGAGCCATTAATCACCACTCCCCCTGCTTCCAACTGGTGAGCCACGCGAATGGCGTTGTGAATGTTCTCCGAGAAGACGCTGGCTTGCAGTCCGAAATCGGAATCGTTGGCCATCTTCACCGCTCCCGCCAAATCGTGGAAGGTGAGTACCGGCACCACAGGCCCAAAGACCTCTTCCGCCAGCACCGGCATCTCGCTGGTGACATCGCTGAGAACTGTCGGCTGGTAGTAGGAGGCGCCGCATTTCTCGCCTCCGATCAAAACCCTGGCGCCCAATTCCACCGATCTTCGAACCTGCTGGTTCACCTTGTCGGCGGCTGCTGGAGTGATCAGCGGCCCCAGATCGGTCTCCTCGCTTTCGGGATCTCCCATGCGAATGCGGGCGGTGCGCTCCAGCAGCAGCGCCATGAATTTATCATGGACGGAATCCTGAACCAGCACCCGTTTGACGGCGCAGCAGATCTGTCCGGCTCCATTCGTAAGACGGCCCTGAACCACTCCCTCCGCGGCGGCGTCCAAATCGGCATCTTCCAGAACGACCATGGCGTCAATGCCGCCCAGTTCGAAGGCCAAACGCTTGAGCGTGGTCGACGCTTTTCCGGCAATCGCCTTGGCGGCAGGCACGCTGCCAGTGAAACTGATCATGCGGATATCGGGGCAGGTCAGCAGCTCATCGCCGAGGTCCTGCGGGAACCCGGTCAGCATTTGAAGTCCTTCGGGGGGCAGCCCGGCCTCCAACATGAGCTCGCCGATGCGCAGCACTGTAAGCGGGCACAATTCCGGGAGTTTGACGATCACCGAACAACCGGCCGCGATGGCGCCGGGGATCTTGTGCGCGAACAACTCGGCCGGGTAGTTGAAGGGGATGATGCCGACCACGATCCCTACCGGCTGGCGAAGCGTGTATGACACCATGTGCTCCAGGCCGGCGACATTGTCCATCGGCAGGTATTGGCCGCGAATGCGTTTGGCCTCCTCGCCGAAGTCCACAAACAGCCGCTGGGTAGTGGCCATTTCGAAGCGGCACTGGCGGATGGTCTTGCCATTCTCGCTGGTCAGCAGCCGGCTGAGCTGTTCCAGTTCGGCGCCGATCAGGTCCGCCGTTTTGCGCAGGATATCGCTCCGCCGATGCGCCGGTAACGCGGCCATCACGGGCTTGCCCAGCCGCGCGATATCGATCGCGTTACGGACATCCTCGGCGCCAGCCCTAGGTACGGTATCGATCACCTTGCCGGTGGCGGGGTTGCGAACCTCGAAAACCTGCCCGCGATACGCATCCACCTTCTGCCCGTTGAGAATCATTCTCATGTTTCGATCTCCTCTGATTTGGTGTCCGGTTAGAGCAGCGTGTCTTTGCAGTACTGAAGACAGGTTGTCAGTTCGACTTTCGGCCCGGCCGGACCGACGAGTTCGATATCGGCCGGGAACCCGTACTTTTCCTTCTTGAGAAGCAGCAGTACCTCTTTGAGAGGCGTGTCGCCCTCGCCGAACGGCATCTCAGCGCCGTTGTCTTTCTTGCGGTCCTTAATGTGGATATTAGTGATCCGGGTGTGACGTTTCTGGATGTAAGCGATGGGATCGTGGCCGGAGGCGAAGAAGTGCCCGACGTCGAGGTTGATCCAGAAATTCGGCGACATCTCGATCACCTGCTCGAAGTCTTCCGGGGGATTGCCGTGATTGTGCAGGGCCACGCGGAACTTGTACTTCTCGGCAAACGGCGCCAGACGGGGAAAAACCGACACCGGTGACGAGGCAGTGATGGTATGCGTGCCGAGGGCTTCCGCCATCTGAAAACCCTTGTCGATTTCTTCGTCGGTGAAATCGTCGCGGAAGCTGAGGTTGTGAGAGAAGTATAGGAGGCCCGCGTCCTGGAACTTCTTGCCGACTGCACGAAACCCGTCGAGAGGTACTGTCAGGCGCCATTTTCGGAGGGCCTCGCGCGCGGCGGGATCCGGGGCGAAGCCCCTGCCCGCGCCGCGGGCGGGAGGGCCGCCGGCTCCAGCGGGCGGAGCCGCGCCGGCGGCTTGAGCCCCCGCCGGACGCGCCTGTCGTGTCCAAGGTCCAGGACGGCCGGTGCCCGGGAGTGCCACCGGCCCGCCGAGGTAATTGTCGACGTGCTCCGACATCACATCCGCCTCGGCAAGGCCGACTTCTACCATAGTGCCGATAATTCCCTCGATGCCGATCCCACTATAGGTAAAGCTCGCGGACTGCACGCCGATGCGAACCCCACCGTAGGTCGACTGCACGGATCCATAAGCAGCGGCGAGCGGCACGCCGGCCAACGCCATCTTTCCGAAATCTCGTCTGGAATACACACCCGCCTCCTGATCTCGACCGAGGAGATCCGAACGACCCGATTTTGCTGTGTGCATAGGTCCTGAGCAATTATCTTGCAAGATTACTCTTGATGTCAATGCTAATTACATGACAGGATGTCGCAAAAAATTATCAGTTAAGCATTGTTTTTCGTTCGATGTTGATATATAACAGGGTAGACAGAATAGGTCTGACCGCATCTCACGCCCGGGTTGAACTGCTGAGGGCGGGTTGGAGAGTAGAGATGATTATTGGAAGAAGCCGCCGAGCCACGTTGGCGCTTGGCTGTCTGTTGATGGGAGTCGCCGCCCTGAGCCTGGCCCAGAATGCGGACAAGCAGCCTGCAGGAAAAGCGAACCAGAGAATCCCCGAGTCCGAGATCGTGAAACATGTGGATCGCGCATGGGTGAAAAAGAGCGTCGTGAACGATCTGCTCGACTACTGGGTTAAGTTCTCCGTGATGCCAAGCGGCTTCATCCAGGAGAACCTGGACCGGCAGTGGAAGCCTTGGGGCGAACAGCGAGAAGCGAGTCTCAATGGCCAGGGCCGGGTGTTGTACACCTTCGCCATCGGCTACGAGGTGAGCGGCGGCCAGCAACGATACCTGGATGCCATCACCAAGAGCGCCGATTTTCTGTTGAAGATGCACGACGACGAGTATGGTGGATACTTCAACCGGACCACGCCGGACCTGAAGGTCATCGATGACACCAAGGGCGGTTTTCAAAGCTTCGCGATTTTTTCGCTGGCCCAGGCGGCGCGCGTCACCAAGAACCAGCGGTACGCCAAAGCCGCCATGGATGTGTTCCACGAGCTGAAGGCGAAGATGTCCGACGGCCCTTTTATCAGCGGCAACTTCAAGCGTGATTTTAGCGGCCCGGCGCCGATGCGCTTCGGGCGAGGCGGACCGGGTGGTCCGGGGGGTGGTCCGGGATCGCCGGCTGGAGCCGCTCCGCAGGGACGGGGCGGCTTCGGAGCGCCCGGCGGGCACAGGCTGGATGTGCACATGTTCGAAGCCATCTTAGGGTTGTATGAGGCCACGCATTCCAGAGAAGTCTGGGACACGATCAGTGCCGAACTGGACACCATGGCCAAGCTCTACGACTATGATCGAGGCTACCTTTCGGAGAGCTATGACGCCGACTGGAAAATAACCGGCAACCCCAGCGCGAATCCTGGACACCTGTTCGAGTGGGCTTCTCTATTGAGCCACGCCGTGGAGTTGGGAGCGGACCCGAAGTTCATCGAACTGGGCAGCCGCAACATCGATCTGGGCTTGAAGAGCTACAACAAGGCGGTGGGTGGACTGGGCGGCACGAACGCCCAGGGTGCACCCGCCAATATGCTCTGGTGGCCGCAATGCGAGGTGATCAAAGCCACCGCGCACTACGCCATTCTTCACGGCCGGACCGATTTGTGGCCCTATTACGAGCAGACCCTGGCTTTCGTCAAGAAGACTTATCTGGATCCCGAATACGGCGGCTGGTTCGAGGGCTACATCCCGGGCTCTCCGCGGGAAGCGCTCGGCGATCGCGCCTACATCAAGGGCGCCGTGGACGGGCCCGAATTGAGTTCTTACCACATGACGTCGATGTTCTACGACCTGTGGCGTGTTTCCGATCCGAAATACAAGACAGAGTCCTCCCGGTGAGGAAGTAATTGAGCCGCTTCAGACAGCTTCGATGAAACTGTCTGACTGGCGTAGTGCGAGAGCTCAAAGGTCCGCATTCGGCAAGCATCGTGGCAGCCCTGCCGGGGATTTCAGGCGGGCGCTCGAGCTTCGGCAGTTGACTCGGCTTCCGTTGGCAAGGAAGGGACCCGTTTTATGGCAGGCAATGACGTTTCCCGAAGGTATTTCTTTTTTGGCTCGCTTCTGGCCGGCGCAGTTCCGGTTGGCGGATTCGGCAGCACGAAGTCGCTGCCCGCGTTGGGCTATAAGTCTCCGAATGAACTTTTGAATATTGCCTCTGTGGGGTCGGCGGGCCGGCCTTTTGAGGACCTGACTGGCTGCTCCAGCGAGAACATTGTCGCCATCGCGGATGTCGACGATACGGTTGCCGGGCCGGCTTGGGAGAAGTGGCCCAAGGCGAAACACTATCGGGATTTCCGCAAGATGCTGGATAGCGAAGGGAAGAGCATCGACGCGGTAATTGTCGGTTGCCCCGACCACATGCACGGTATGGCCGCCCTCTGGGCGATGGAGCGCGGGAAGCACGTCTATGTCGAGAAACCGCTGACCCGGACCGTCGCCGAAGCGCGGATGCTTACCGAGGCGGCCGCGAAATACAAGGTTGCATCGCAGATGGGCAACCAGGGCTACTCCAATGAGGGAGCTCGCATCGCGGCGGAGATCATCTGGTCGGGCGAGATTGGGAACGTAACCGAAGTTCACGCCTGGACGAGCCGGCCAATGTGGCCGCAAGGAATCACGGAAATCCCGCGAACTGAACCCGTGCCATCCACACTCGACTGGGATTTGTGGCTGGGAATCGCATCGTCCCGGCCGTTCACGTCCGGCGGCGAAGCCTATGCCAATATGTTCAGCCGGACTTATGGGCCGGTTCCGATGGGATTCTACCTTCCGTTCAACTGGCGTGGGTTTTTCGATTTCGGCAGCGGTCCGCTGGGCGATATGGCCTGCCACCTTTTAGGAGCGCCGCATATGGCGCTTCGCCTTACGGCTCCCACCAGCGTGGAATGCATCAAGAAAGAGGGCACCAGCCCGATTCAGTTCCCGAAGCAATCGGTTACGCGCTTCCAGTTTCCGGCGCGCGGCGCCATGCCGCCAGTGACGCTATTTTGGTATGACAATGCGACCGGGCCGATGTACCGCCCAGCGGGCATTCCGGAAAGCGAGCCGCTGATCGGCGGCACTGGCGCTTTCGGGCGGATGCCGATGCCTCCCGGAGCCGCGGCACGCGCTGGAGGTCCACCGCGGGGACGGGCGGGAAGTTCCGGCCCCCCGCGCGAGGGAGTGGTATTTGTCGGCGACAAGGGTTTCATCACCACTGACACCTATGGAGGCAGCGTGCGCCTGCTCCCGCAGGCTCGGCACGACGCCTACAAGTTGCCGCCGCAATCGCTGAGCCGCTCGCCGGGGCACCACCGCGATTGGCTGCGGGCCTGCAAAGGTGGCGAAGCCGCTTGCTCCAACTTCAACGTGGCGGGACCGTTCGCGGAATGGATCGTTATGGGTGTGATCGCGGCGCGTGTCGAAGGCAAGCTCGAGTGGGACAGCGCCAGGTTGAAGTTCACCAACAGCGCTGAGGCCAATCGGTATGTGCATCCCGAGGTTCGCAAGGGCTGGAGTCTTACGTAAACCGATCGTAAGCCAACAAGGAGTTATTGAGGACCATGAAACCTGACATCTTACATACAAAAGAGGGCGGCCGCCGAACGCTGCTCATTCTCCCAGCAGTAGTTCTTCTGCTCATCGTCATGACATTCCCGTCGAGCGCTCAGACACCCGAGGCGCCGCAGGACAAGATAAGCATCAATGCAGATGGCGTGGTTCACGTGCCCGCGCAGGATGTGCCTGTCTCCAGCCTCCTCAGTCCTGAAGGACAGAAGTACATGGCGGACCATCTGAGGTTCATGCAGGATCGCGAGGCTCAGGTTCAAGTGGACGGCCTTCCGCGATACATGAAGACGTATCTGGACCGGCAGCGCGTCCTTTACCCGGTAGACCGCCAGGATACAAAGGTCGCCGGCGTCCATGTCTACCGGTACACGCCAAAAGCGGGGATCGATCCTAAGAACCGGAATCGCGTGCTCATCGATCTTCACGGCGGCGGCTTCTCGGGTTGCTGGCCGGGTTGCGCGGAGCTGGAGTCGATTCCGATCGCGGGATTGGGCCGGATAGAAGTGGTCGCGGTAGATTACCGTCAAGGGCCGGACTACAAGTTTCCGGCGGCCAGCGAAGATGTGGAGGCGGTCTACAAGGAGTTGATGAAGACCCACCCAGCGCAGAATATCGGCATTTACGGCTGCTCCGCGGGCGGCATGTTGACGGCCATGTCGATCGCCTGGTTCGACAAACAGAAGCTCCCGATGCCGGGCGCAATCGGAATATTCTGTGCGGGCGTGGGCGGAGGCATGGGAGGAGGAGACGCCGCGTATACCGCTACCCCGCTGGGTGAAATGCGCATGACTCGCGCGATGCCTCCGGGCGCGCGCGGCGGGGCGGCCGGTAGGGGCGCGGCGGGCGGCCGCGGTGGCTACCTGTCCGGCACGGATCCCAACGATCCGCTGGTTTCGCCGGGAAACTCGCCGCAACTTCTCGCCAAGTTCCCGCCGACTCTGATGATCACGGCGACGCGCGGCATGGAATTGAGCGGCGCGGTTTACTCTCATGCGCAACTGGTGAAAGCCGGCGTGGATGCGCGCCTCAACGTTTTCGAGGGCCTGTTCCACGGCTTCTTCTACAACCCCGATGTGCCCGAATCGCAGGATTGTTACGCCCTGATCGTGAAATACTTCGATCGGCAACTCGGCAAGAAATAGGAATTACATGGGAATGCATTGAAGAACCACGTCCAACTGATCGCCTATGTGGACCGGCTTTCCGGCGGCGGACTTCGCGAGCTGCAGGCGCTGCTGTCGGGCCGCCTGGCAGGGGTTTTCGGGGGCGCACACCTGCTGCCGTTCTTCCTTCCAATTGACGGCGCCGACGCTGGTTTTGACCCGATCGATCACACACTGATCGACCCGAAGCTGGGGAATTGGGACGACTTGTCGGCCTTGGGGCGAACTCTCGAATTGACGGCTGATCTCATTGTGAATCACGTCTCGCGGGATTCGCCCCAGTTTCAGGACTACTGCCGGCACGGTTCGGCGTCGCCTTGTGCCGGCCTGTTTCTGACTTACGACCGGGTGTTTCCGCGTGGCGCGACCGAAGCCGATCTCCTATCCATTTATCGGCCGCGTCCGGGTTTGCCTTTCACGCAAATCACGCTTCAAACAGGCGAGACGCATCTTTTTTGGACAACGTTTACGCCCCAGCAACTCGACATAGACGTCCGTTGCGTCCAGGGAAACGCGTACCTGGAAGCGATTCTCGACCGTTTCCAGGAGGCCGGCATCCACACGATCCGGCTGGACGCGGTCGGTTACGCCATCAAGAAAGCCGGCACCAG
>CAZARO010000172.1:0-8219 GCA_964487165.1 uncultured Solibacteraceae bacterium
CAATCAATTTGAAGACCTGGCGCGCGATGCCATCCAGGTGGGCCACGCCACTAACGTACGGGTGGAAGATAACCACGGCACGCGCATAGGGTATCCGGGCGAACTGGTGGATCTCGAGAACCAGGCGTACCCGGTAGCCCTCGACACCGCCGGCGATGTGGACCGCAGCAGCTACGCGCGCAACCGCTTCACCGAAGTGGACGGCAAGTGTATCGACCTGGATGGCTTCCACGATGGCGACGTGACGGAGAATTCCTGCGTGAACCAGCCCGACGCGGGCCTATATCCGTTCGGTAACATCGGCATTCTGTTCAACGACAGCAATCCGCATACGCGGTCGAACCGCATCCGCGTGATCGGCAACCTGCTCGACGGCGTGAAGTTCACGGGCATTTACGCCTTTGGCACGGGCCACATCATCGCCCGCAATCGGCTGTTGCACGTGAATCTGGCGCACTGCAATGAGGAGGCCGCGAAGTCCGGCTGCTACTACCCAAAGGACGAGCCCGACGCGCTGCAGACCGGTATTTACTTGGGCCGCGGATTCTTGTGGCGCGAGCCGGCGCGTGGCATCGTGGTGGAAGACAACCAGATTTCCGGCTTTGGAATGAAGGCGCGCTGCATAGGGTTCGCTCCCGGTGTCGAACCCGGAACAAATACCATACGCAATAACCGTTGCGACTAACGCAAGGGACCAACGCCGTGCCTGCTACACTCGACAGATGGTCGACTTCGGCGCGGTACTCGCATTCGCGATTGCCGCGGGGCTCCTCACTCTTACTCCCGGCCTCGACACCGCGCTAGTGCTCAGGACCGCGGCCGTCGAGGGCCCGGCGCAGGCGCGCCTCGCCATGGCCGGAATCTGCATCGGGTTGCTGATCTGGGGCACCGCGACATCGCTCGGCCTCACCGCCCTGATCGCCATCTCGGCCGTGGCGTACAATGCGCTGCGGATCGCCGGTGCTTGCTATCTGGTTTATCTGGGGGTGCAAATGTGGCGGCGCGACCACCGCTTCCAGGTGAGCGAAACCGGCCCGGCTGCCACGCGGCAGGGCGCCCATAGCTGGCTGGTGCGCGGCCTGCTGACCAACCTCTTGAATCCCAAGGTCGGTATCTTCTATATCACCCTATTGCCGCAGTTCATTCCGCGGGGCGCCAGCGTAATCGGCTACAGCCTCCTGTTTACCGCCATTCACGTGGCGGAAGGCATCCTGTGGCTCACCGTTTTGACCATCGCCGTGCGTCCTCTCCGCTCCTGGCTTACTCGCCGTACAGTGGTGCGCGCGCTGGACTGCGGCACTGGGACCGTCCTGATCGGCTGCGGCGTAGCTCTGGCGCTGGAAGGCCGCCGGTAGGAATCGCGCGGTGCGTCGCGCATCAAAGTGATGGATTGGCAGAAAGATCCGCCCGTAGCGGTACGCCAGGCCGAGCCGCGACCGCAAGGGAGCGGTGTCCGAGGTATTTCATTGCGTTTACCTGCCACGCCGAGCGTCTACGTGGAATCGGGATAGGTGGATCGACGCCATAACCTGGTAGGCAGCGGGCTGGAGCCCGGTGCCCAACGCGCAGTGATCCGCTCCCTTGCGGCCGCGGCTCGGTATCGGACGTTCGCTCGTGACCACTTCTATGTCGCGCACCCGGAATCGTCCGGCCCGTCGCGCATTCCGGCCAGTTGCGGTCTAATAGAGTTGCAAGAAAGTCGGAGGCCCTTGTGAAGGTCACACCCCAGTTCTTGGCTGGCATCCGCGATTTGATCGTCGGGGCACATACCTCCCTGGCGCGAGGCGTGGACCTGGTTCAAGTCCACACGAATTTCGAAATCGGTAGGCGGATCGTTCAGGAGGAATTACGCGGCAAGGGCCGGGCCGCTTATGGGGCGGAAATCATCAAGGCGTTGGCCCACCGGTTGACGGCTGAATTCGGCAAAGGGTTCTCTCGGAGCAACCTTAACCTGATGCGGCTCTTCTACTTACAGAATCAGCAACGAATTGGCCAGACAGTGTCTGGCCAATTCACCAGCCTCCCAATTGGCCAGTCAATGACTGGCCAATTGGCAATTTCCCAGACGGCGTCTGGCCAATTGGACGCCCTGCCGCCCCGTCCCTTTACCTTGAGTTGGACCCATTATGTCTTCCTCCTCGGCGTCAAGAACGCGGAAGAGCGCAGTTTCTACGAGATAGAGGCCACCGGCCAGAACTGGACCGTCCGCGAGCTCAAGCGCCAGTTCAACTCGGGCCTCTATGAGCGACTCGCCCTGAGCCGCGACAAGGGGGGTATTCGCAAGCTCGCACAGGAAGGCCAGATCGTCGGAAGACCCGCGGACCTCTTCAAGGAACCGCTAGTCTTGGAGTTCCTTGGACTGGACGAGCGCAACCGCTATTCGGAATCCGACCTGGAATCGGCCATCATTAGCCAGATCGAGCATTTCCTCCTGGAAATGGGCAAGGGCTTCCTTTTCGAAGCGCGGCAAAAACGATTCACCTTCGACGAGGACCACTTCTTCGTCGATCTGGTCTTCTACAACCGTCTGCTGCGCTGCTATGTCCTGCTCGATCTGAAAATTGGCAGGATCTCCCACCAGGATCTGGGGCAGATGCAGATGTACGTGAACTATTTCGATCGCTTCGTGAAAACGGCCGAGGAAAATCCCACCGTCGGCATCCTGCTCTGCCGGCAGAGGAACAAGGCGCTGGTGGAAATCACTTTGCCGAAAGACGCCAACATTCACGCCCGCGAATACCAGCTCTATCTGCCGAGTAAAGACGAACTGCAAGGGAAGCTAATGGAGTGGATCGGGGAACAGGATAGCGGGGATGAGTAGCGGGGCTTCCGCCGCGCGGTATGATGATTGCGAATGCAAACGAATCAGCGGCCCTCGGTGGCCGTAGTGGGTGCGGGCGCGGTGGGGTGTTACTTCGGAGGAATGCTGGCGCGCTCCGGCGTGCCGGTAACGCTGATTGGCCGCGCGCCGCATGTGGAAGCCATCGCGCGCGACGGCCTGCAGATCGACGGAGTTCGCGTCAACGAGCGCATCCCCATCGGAGCTACCACCAGCCTGGAAGAGGGCGTTCGAAATGCCGCCCTGATCCTCTTCAGTGTGAAGACCGTAAGCACCGAAAGTGCCGCCCGCGAGCTCCTGCCGTTTCTGGCGCCGCACGCCGTCATCCTGAGTTTTCAAAACGGCGTCGATAATGTCGACCGCCTCTATTCCGCGATTGGCTGGCGCGCCATCCCGGTGGCGGTGTACGTGGCCGCCGAAATCACCGCCCCTGGCCGCGTCACCCATACCGGACGCGGCGACCTGGTGATGGGGCATCGCGCCGGATGGCCGCACGATGTCGATCTGGAGCCGCTGGCCGATCTCTTCCAGCGCGCCGAAATCCCGTGCCGGCTCTCCGACGCCATCGAAACCGAGCTATGGACCAAGATGACCCTGAACTGTGCCTACAACGCCATTTCGGCGCTCACGCAGGCGCAGTACGGCCGCATGATTCAATTCCCGGCGGTGCGCACTCTCATGGAGCGCGCCATCGCGGAGACCGTGGCCGTGGCGCGCGCCGAAGGAGCGCCGCTGTCCGAGGCCGCCATGGTGGAAGGGGCGTATCGATTGTCCGAAAAGATGAGCGGCGCCACCTCTTCTACCGCGCAGGATATCGCGCGCGGCAGGCCCACGGAGATCGATTCGCTCAACGGCTACGTAGCGCGGCGCGGCGCCGCCCTGGGAATCGCCACGCCGGTGAGCGAAACGCTGGTGACGCTGGTCAAACTGCTGGAAGATTCCGCCGTCAATCGACGATCAGGTTGATCTGGCCGATGCCGCCCTCGACGTCCACGTGGATGCGAACTTTGGCGTTATCGTAGGCGTCGTTGACCCAGTGGTCGCCCTGCTTGCGCAGTCCCTCGGTGTGAATTTCGCCGATGCCGCCGCTGCCCGACGCGTAGATGCCGGTATCGCGCGGCAGCAGAACCGTAGCTTCGCCCACGCCGCCGTGGATACGCACATCGTAATCGTGCTTGGGAGTGCCGTGCAGATCCATGTGCAGCTCACCCACGCCCATGTCTACTTCCACACGGCGTAGCGTCAGGCTGCCCAGATTCAGGCGCGCTTCGCCGGCTCCCAGGTGAGCGATCAGCTCCAGAGGGACATCGTCGGCTGCCTGAATGTCCCATGTGTAACTATTGTTACCTATGTGGGCGTGGCTGTTGCGGGGCTGCTCGATGCTGAGATCGCTGGTGCCGCCGAGAGTGTGGTAAGTGACTTCGGGGCGCCACGAATCCACGTTGTAAGTGAAGTCGGCGCGCGCCAGTTGCGACGCTCCGCCGCGTACTTTTACCTCGCCCGCGCCCATATGAAGATCCAGGCGCATGCGCTCCACTCCCTTCCGCTCGAACTCGCGGAATTCATGGCGGGTCGGTCCGCGCTCGACTTCGACCACGCAACCCGTCAGGGACAAAACTCCGAACATGAGGCAACCTCTGGCTAACATGGGGTCTCCTTTAGTCCACCATACGCGGTGTCGACGCCAAATGTTCCGCCGTCCTGGAGGAAAATGACTCTCTAGGGCCATATCGATTGGGGTAACCGGGCGCGCCAGGCCGCCGTCGTTAGACCAACGTGAGTTGCGTTTCGCACCTCGACAGCTGTCTGCGCGGCTGGTTCCTGCCGGCCGCGATGGTGCTGCTCGCGTCTTCCGCAAGCTCCCAAGTGATTGAATACGCGAGCGATTCCACGTCTGCTGCGTGCGCCCTGGGGGGCTTTTTGACGGGCTCCCTGGCGAGCCCCGTTATTTTCACGCCGGCGGCGCCCGCGTCCATCTTCAACGAGGATCGCATCCTGGGCGTGATGCCGGACTACCAGACGGTGCGCGATACGACCCGCCGCGTCGCTCCGCTCACCGCCAAAGAGAAGTGGACGCTAGCGGAAAAAGAGACGCTCGACCCCTTCAACATCGCTACCGCGTTCCTCACCGCCGCCGAATCCCAGGCGGGGAACCAGACTCCCAAATACGGCGAGGGCTGGGCCAATTACGGAAGGCGCGTGGGCGCGGCGCAACTCGATTTCGCCACGCAGAACTTCTTCAGCGCGGGAGCGTTGGCCACATTGCTCCATCAGGACCCGCGCTACTACCGCCGCGGCCCGCAATCCAAGTTTCTGCCGCGCATTGCCTACGCCATCAGCCAACTGGTAATCGCCCACCAGGATTCCGGCCGGCAGTCTTTTAACGCATCGAACATCGGTGGAATGATGCTGGGAATTGCGGCGTCGAACCTCTATTACCCGGCCGCCAGCAGGAACGGTACGGTAATGGCCGGCCGGGTCTGGACCAGTCTGATGGGCGGCGCGGTGGGAAATCTGATGTCGGAATTCTGGCCGGACGTGCAGAAGCTGAAATTCTTCCGCCGCTTCGGGATGTAGGGCGGCTGCGGCGCCATCCATGGAGTCTGAAAGTTTGAGAAGCCAAGTGGGACCCGCCCGGTCCGCACCATATACAGCGGAAGGCCGATTGCCAATCGGCCGCAGGATGCCATCCCGCCCCACATGGGACGCCCGTGCCAACCAGAAATCGACAACTTAGTACTCCATTTCATAAGTTCGCCAACGTATTCTGCTGCAACCGCTCCCTGATGGTGGCGGCTCTGAACGAGGCTGCATGCAGAGCCGCGACCGTAAGGGAGCGGTTGCAGCTGAGTCTGCGGAATACCCATGTGTATTTGAGAAATGGTGTACTTAGGGCTTCGGAACGAAGTTTCCGGAGAGGTGTTAGGAGCTAACAGCTAGGAGCTAACAGCTAACAGCTGCCTTTACTTCCCGATGCAGAACGTCGAAAAGATGCGATTCAGGATATCGTCGGCGGTAGTAGCTCCGGTGATGGCGTCGATGGGGCGCAGCGCGGCGTACAGATCGAGCAGCAGCATCTCGTGCGGGATGGCCGATTCCACCGCGGCGGCCGCTTTCTCCAGGTAAGTCACGGCTTCGCGGAGTAACTGCTCGTGGCGCAGGCTGGTGATGAAGCCGGTCTCCTGTTCGAACACGCCCTTGGGCGCGATGGCTTCCAGAATCAGCTCGCGCAATCGCGCAATGCCCTCGCCCGTCAAAGCGGAGACCGCGATGGCGGAATCGGCGAGCGGCCCTTGTGCCAGGTCGGCCTTATTGCCCACCAGCAAGTGGCGGCCCTGCCGTTCGGCCCTGGCGATAAGCTGGCGGTCCTGTTCGTCTGGCGGCTGCGAGAGATCTACCACCACCAGAGTCAGGTCGCAATCGGCCATAGCCTGGTAACTGCGCTCGATCCCCAGCGTCTCGACTAACTCCGCCGACTGGCGGATGCCGGCGGTGTCGTAGAGCTTCACGGGAATCCCGGCGATGGCGGCGGTCTCCGACACCAGGTCGCGGGTGGTGCCGGGAATCTCAGTCACGATAGAACGATCTTGCTCCAATAGCTTGTTAAAAAGGCTGCTCTTGCCCACGTTGGGACGTCCGACCAGGGCCAGCGTCAGGCCTTCGCGCACCATGGCGCCGTACTGGAAGCTGTCGGCAAGCTGGCGAATGCCGGCGCGAACCGGCGCCAGGCGGCGCAGAATCTCCGCCGGCGGAGCTACGCTGATATCGTCTTCGGCGAAGTCGATGCCGGCCTCCAGAAGCGCGATCAGTTCCAGCAGTTGCTCTTTCAACGGTGCGATGCGTCGCGATACCGAACCGCCGGCCTGCTGCGCGGCGATGCGCGCCTGGTAGAGCGTAGTGGCGTCGATGAGATCGCGGACGGCTTCGGCTTGCGGAAGGTCGATGCGGCCGCGCAGAAAAGCGCGTAGCGTGAATTCGCCCGGTTCGGCGAGGCGCGCGCCGGCGCCCAGTGCGCGCTCCACGGCATGGCGCAAGACCACGGGCGAGCCGTGGCAGGAGATCTCGACCAGGTCCTCGGCGGTGTACGAGCGCGGAGCCTGGAAGAAAGTGACCACCACCTGATCCACCGAGTGGCCATCCGCGTCGAGCAGTTCAGCCACGCTGGCGCGCCACGGTTCCAGCACGGCCCCACGCAGAATGTGCGCCGCGATTTTCGCGGAGTCGCGGCCGGAGATGCGCACCACTCCCAGGCCTCCTCTTCCGGGAGGAGTAGAAATCGCCACGATGGTGTCGGTGAGAATCAAGCTATCAGCTCTCAGCACCTCTGACGCGCCTGCGGCGCTAACCATGGAACCAGAAACTTTGAGAAGCAAAGTGGGGCAGGTTGCCAACCTGCGGCGGGTTGGTAACCCGCCCGGTCCGCGCCATCGATACAGCGGAAGGCCGATTGCCAATCGGCCGCAGGATGCCATCCTGCCCCACTTTGGACGCCCTGTGCCAACCAGAATTCAACAACTTATATGCTGCGGAACGAAGACCCGCGGCAGAACCAGCTATCCGCTGATAGCTGAAAGCTTTCCCTATCCCCGCCGCGGCGGGCGCCCACCGCGATCGCGTCGCGGACCGTCATGCCGGCCTTCGCGTCGCGGACCGCCGCGGTCATGCCGCGGAGGGCCCGCGGGGCTGCGCGGCGGCGGAACATAGGGCACTTCCGGCAAGCTCGGCATCCCGGCCGGGTACACCACCACGTGACGCCCCGGACCGCTGCCGGAGCTTTCGCTGCGCAGCGTGGTCTCGCCACGCAACGCCAGGTGGATCACACGCCGCTCGCGGCTGTTCATGGGATTGAACCGGAATGGCGTGCCCGTGCGCTTCACCTTTTCAGCCGCCGCCGTGGCGCTCAGCCCCAACTCTTCGATGCGCAGCAAGCGATAGTCGTTGGCGTCAAACGATAGCCGCGAATGATCCTCGCTCGGCATGCGCAGCATTTCCATGGTGACGTGCTCGAAGGCCAGCAGCAGCTCGGCCCGATTGGCCAGCAGGGCATCTACGTCGGCGCCGGTGAACTTCACCAGCACATCGGGCGTTTCCACGTCGTCCTCGCCGGGCCGTGCGTCCTCGATCGTAAACTCGAGCTCGAACCCGCTGCTCGCAAACAGCGTGCGCAAGAATTCTTCGATGCGGGACGCAATGGAGGACGCGGAATATTTACGCTCTGTCACGGGCTATTTCTTTCCGTTCTTCTTCTTGGGAGGCTCAACGCTGCGAGCGGCTTCGATAGCGGCTTCGGTGTGGTTGAAGAACCATTGCTGGCCTATGTTCACAAGATTGCTGGTCAAGTAGTATAGCACCAGGCCGCTGGGCAAATTGTAGAACATGA
>CAZARO010000173.1:0-8194 GCA_964487165.1 uncultured Solibacteraceae bacterium
TGGGTGAGGACAACATCATCTGCGCGCAGACCGGCCTCGCCGGCAGCACCGTGCTGGAGCGGAACGTGCTGCTCGCCGGGCAGGTGGGCGCGTCGGGCCACCTCACGGTGCATGAAGGCGCGGTGGAGTATGCACAGAGCGGCATCGGCGGAGACGTGGAAGCGGGCGCGCGCATCTCGGGCTCGCCGGCCTTCCCGGCGAACGAATGGCTGCGTTCCGTGACGGTGTTCCCCAAGTTGCCGGAATTGCTGAAGACCATAAGGGAATTGAAGAAGAAAGTCGATGATTTAGAATAGCGATGGCCAACCAGAATCTACCTCACGGCGACCGGCGTCCGGTCGCGTACCTGAACGACAAGTTTTTGAACAGCCCGGACGCCCGGGCGCTGCGCATTCTTTCGGAGTTTCTGGAGCCCCTGGCGCATTTCCGGCGGGAGAAGATTCGCGACACGGTAGTTTTCTTCGGATCCGCGAGGATTCGCGAGGAAGGGCCGATGTCGCGGTATTACCAGGATGCGCGCCAGCTGTCGCGCATGCTGACGGAATGGTCCGGGCAGTTCGACGGCAACCAGTACCGCTTCGTGATTTGTTCCGGCGGCGGGCCGGGCATCATGGAAGCCGCCAATCGCGGCGCTCACGAAGGCGGAGGCAAGACCGTGGGGCTGAATATCGGGCTGCCGTTCGAACAATTCCCCAACCCGTATATCACCCCGGAGCTGAGCTTCGAATTCCATTACTTCTTCATGCGGAAATTCTGGTTTTCGTACCTCGCCAAGGCCCTGGTGGTGTTTCCGGGAGGATTCGGCACGCTGGACGAAATGATGGAAGTGCTGACCCTGGTGCAGACGCAAAAACTGGCCAAGCGGATGACCATCGTGATCTACGGAAGCGCGTATTGGAACGAGGTGATCAATTTCCAGGCGCTGGTGAAGCATGGCATGATCTCCGCCGAAGACCTGGCCCTGTTCCAGTTTGCCGACGATCCGCAGACCGCATTCGACCTGCTCAAACCGGGCCTGGCCGAATACGCGGCGCAGGCGGATAGCATGGAAATGCCCGCGTTCGCCAAGTCGCGAAACCCACAACAGCCGGCAGGGGCCTAAAATAGCCGGAGGAGCGGAAATGTTCCGGCGCATGGTGGCCGACGGCATCGAACTCAGGCAGTTCGCGTGGGAAGACGCCGAAATTCTGTTCGCGCTGGTGGACCGGAA
Organism: uncultured Solibacteraceae bacterium; assembly: GCA_964487165.1. Taxonomy (GTDB): domain Bacteria; phylum Acidobacteriota; class Terriglobia; order Bryobacterales; family Bryobacteraceae; genus PALSA-129. Next base: position 1,211 of record CAZARO010000173.1, read on the forward strand.
TCGCGTACACCTGCGGCAATGGCTCCCCTGGGTGGACGGAACGCGTTCGGCCGACGATGTCCGGCTGTTCTTCTCGCGCGTAACGGCGCAGTTCGAACAGGGCCTCGGGCCCAACTTCGGCATCTGGCTGGAAGGTGCGCTGGCGGGCGCCGTGGGATGCCATCCCATCGACCTGCCGGACCGCAGTTGCAGCCTGGGTTACTGGATTGCAGCCGGGCAGCAGGGCAAGGGGACCATCACGCGCTGTTGCGGGCACCTGTTGGACTACCTATTCGACGAGGCTGGTCTACATCGCGTGGAAATCCGCTGCGGAACCGGGAATGGACGAAGCCGCGCCATCCCGCAAAGACTGGGCTTCCGTCATGAGGGGACGCTCCGCGAAGCGGAATGGGTAAATGACCGTTGGGTGGATCTGGAAGTTTGGTCGCTGCTGGAACAGGATTGGCGGAACGCGCGGTAACCGCCGGCGCCTCGCGGGTCCAGCGTTGCAGGGCCTGGGAGAGCGCGGCCACGCGCAGAGGCTTGGTGAGATAGTCGTCCATGCCGGCCGCGCGGCACCGTTCTGGATCGCCCTCGGTGGCGCCGGCGGTCATGGCGATGACGGGGGTACGCCGCGCGACGCTGGTTTGCGCTTCGCGCCGGCGAATCTGTGCGGTGGTCTGGTATCCATCGAGATCGGGCATCTGGCAATCCATGAGAATGGCGGCGAATGGTGCCCGATCGAACGCTTCCAGCGCCTGTTCGCCCCCCGCGACCACCTCCGCCAAATACCCCAGATTGTTTACGGCGCGCATGGCGACGATCTGATTCACGGGATTATCGTCAACAATCAGGACGCGGTCCGCGGAGGCCGCCGCCAGGGAAGGCTGCCTCGCCGGCACCAGGGGGAGCAGAAACCAGAATGTGGAACCGCAGCCCGGCTGGCTGTCGACGTTGATGGTGCCACCCATCAGAGCCACCAGCCGGTGCGAGATAGCTAGCCCCAGGCCGATTCCGCCATAGCGCCGCGTGGCCGATCCGTCCGCCTGCGTGAAGGGCCGGAAGATTTTTTCGGCGACCTGGCGCTCCACGCCGATTCCGGTATCCACTACGCGGAAAAGCAGACCGTGGTTTTCGGTGCGGTCTCCCGTCCGGCTCACTTCCACCCGGATTGACCCGGAGGCGGTGAATTTCAAGGCGTTTTCCACCAGATTGACGAGGATCTGCCGGATGCGGGCCGGATCTCCCATAACCACAGCGGGAACGTTGTCGGGGATGACGGAGAGCAACTTCAGCCCTTTGCCGGAGGCTTGCGGGGTGAAAAACTCGACCACCTCATGAACAATCGCCCGCAGGTCGCACTCCACCGTCTCCATGGGTGCGCTGCGGGCTTCGATTCCCGAGAAATCGAAGATATTGTTCACAATACGGACCAGGGATTCGGAACTGCTCTTGATGACCGCCATCAACTCACGCTGTTCCCCATCCAGCGGCGTCGCAGCCAGGATCTCGGCGATACCCAAAATGCCGTTGAGCGGCGTGCGAATCTCGTGACTCATGTTGGCCAGGAATGCCGACCGGGCCGCGCTTTCTTCAATCGCCAACTGCCCGGCACTGCGCGCGCTCTCCACCTGCTTGAGCAGGACTGCCAGCGCCAGGAGCAGGCCTACGGCGACGAAAACGCCGCCGGACCACCCGAGGGTGGACATCGCCGGCACGAAAAGCTGCCCGAACAAGTGCAACATTTTGGCCTGCAAGACTCATCGGCGGTTTTCGGAGAAACTGTAGCGCTGCCGTCTTTTTTCGGACACGGAAGTAGAATAAGGAATTGGTGACTCCAATCCCCATCTCCCGGCGTGCCGTGTTGCTGGTTGCCGCCGCCGGCTTCGGCTGCGGCAGAAAGAAGGCGCCGCGCCTGTCTGGTTTCTGCTTCGTGGCCAATCAGGGCAGCCGCTCCATCGCGGTGGTCAGCCTGGAGCGGTTCCGCGCGCTGCGGCAGATTCCCCTGGATGGCGCGCCGTCGGCCGTGCTGACGCACCCGCACCGTCCGCGGGTCTTCGTGCTGGCGCCGGAAAACGGCACGGTCTACGAAATCGACGCCGCCACCTACGCGGTGAGCCGCAAGGTACGGGCCGGCAACCAGGCGATAGCCATGCAGCTATCTCCCGCGGGCGACTCGCTCTGGGTGCTCTACCGCGACCCCGCCGCGCTGGTGGAACTGCCGCTCGATTCCCTTCGGCCGGGCCGGCGCATTCGCCTTTCGGCGCCGCCGGACGCCTTCGACCTGGTGCTGCACAATCGGCGCCAGATTCCGTTGGCCGCCATCGTCTGCCGGGAGAACCACACCATCGCGCTGGCTCCGCTCGGCAGCGCGGCCATCGAGCGCACCATCGTCGCCAAGGACGAGCCTTCGCTGGTCAGTTTCCAGTGGGACGGGACGCAGGTGATTGCAGGCAGTTGGCGCGGCCGCAGCACCACTATATATGAGACCGCCACCGGCAAGACGGTGGTTCGCCTGCCTCTGCCGCTCGCGCCGCGGCAGTTCTGCACCTCGAGCGATGGCGGGCAGGTCTTCATTACGGGCGACGGGATGGATGCGGTGGTGGTGCTTTTCCCGTCGCAGACGGAGATTTACCAGACCATCCTGGCCGGCCGCGCACCGGGCGCCATGACGGTGACCGCTAAGGATGTGAAGCCATCGTACCTGATGCTGACCAATCCGGAAGCCGACGGCATCACGGTCCTGGACGTCGACAACTATAGCCTGGTGGCGGTAGTGCAGGTGGGGCGAGGACCGTGCGGCATTTTGTTGACGCCGGACGGGCAGTACGCTCTGGTACTCAATGAGAAATCGGGCGATATGGCGGTAGTGAGAATGCTGGCGCTATCGACCACGCCAAACGGGGGGTATCGGCCGTACAAGCCGGCTCCGGCGCCGATATTCACGTTGATTCCCGTGGGGGAGCGGCCGGTGAGCGGCGCGTTTGTGGGGTAGGGTGGGGCTTGTGCGCTGAATGCGTGCCCAAGGGTGCGTGACCCTTTTGGTCGCGGCTCAGTAACCCCTTCCCGAATCAGCGTGCGTGTTACGGAGCCGCGACCGAAGGGAGTGGTTTTGCAACCGAACAGCGCAAATTTCCCAAGGCGGTAGGCACCCCGCGGCCAGGGGTGTCGGGCCGGGCGGGCCCCTATAATGGAAAAATCAGCCATGTGCAGGAATATCAAGCCGCTATTTAATTTCGATCCGCCGGTGACTGAGGAGGAAGTGCGCGCCGCGTCGCTGCAGTTCGTGAGGAAGATTTCGGGCTTCAGCAAGCCGTCGCAGGCAAACGAAGAGGCATTTCAGGCAGCCGTGGAAGAGATCGCGGGAGTTAGCCGCCGGCTGCTGGAATCGCTCGCCACTAACGCGCCGCCTAAGAATCGCGAAGAAGAGGCGCGCAAGGCGAAACTGCGTTCCGCCGCCAGATTCGGCGACTAACATTAGTACTACTCGCGAAGGCGCGCCCAACTTAGTGCAGCGCCTTCGCGAGTAACTAATATGTCACTTAGTCGCCGAATTCGAGGGTCGTCGTGGAGCCGGCGAGGTGAATGAACTTGATAGCGTCTTCCCCGCCCTTTTGGCTGGATTCCACGCTGGTGTATTCGAATTTCTTGCCGGCGCCGCTTTCGAGCTTCACCGGAACTGTGATCTCCTTGGAGTGCGGGCCCTTGAAAACAGCCTTGTCGCCTTCCAAATGGAGCGAATAAGAGCCCTTGGCCAACTCCACGCCGGCCACCTTAGTGGGCTCAGTAAGCGTCAGGTCATAAGACTTGGCGGCAAAAACCAAGCTTGAAAACGTCAACAGTCCTACCAGAAGCAGAGATTTCCTCATGTGTGTGTTCTCCTTGAAGTTAATTGTTTGTGACGTACTCGACGCGTTCAGTAACTATCGAGTACAAAATGAGGGCGCATCGATTGTTGCCCCGAATCCAACTTGGGTTCACTCTTAGAATACCGCTCTCACTGGAGAGGGGCAAATTGAAAGTTTTTATGGTCTGGATTTCTGTCCGGGGGTTAAACAAATCTTAATGTTAGGAGGGAAAGTTAAAGCATTATAACATACCCTGCTATTACGAGGTTATGACACTTAGGAGCCATTTCCAAGACGGCCCCCGGATCGTCTTCGCGGGCGAAAAGTTCGATAATTGGCTGATGCCTCCACGCAAAAACAGCCGCCGCAGCGGACGGCGCCCGCCTCGCTTCCCGCGCAAGATCGCCATCCTGTATGAAGACGACGCCATCGTGGCGATCGATAAACCCGCCGGGCTCCTATCCGTGCCCAGCAAAGCTTCCGACGCTCCCTCCGCCTGGACCATCCTGGCGGAGGCACGGAAGCGCCACAAGGAGGGAACCTTCGTGGTACACCGCATCGACCGCTTTACGTCCGGGGTGCTGCTATTCGCCAAGACGCACGCCGCGCGCGAAATACTAGTGCGGCAATTCCTCAAACACACGCCCGTGCGGCAGTATCTGGCGGTGGTGCGCGGACGCCTGGCGCAAAGGGAAGGCACCATGGTCGACCATTTGCGGCGCGAGGGAATGTTCCAGAAAGCGGTGCGCGAAGGCGATCCCGAAGCCACGCGGGCGGAGCTGATTTATTCCGTGGAGCGGCCTCTGCGGGACGCATCGCTGGTCCGCGTCAAACTGGTGACGGGATTGCAAAATCAGATCCGCGTGCAATTTTCACGCGCCGGCCACCCGGTCATCGGCGACCGCAAGTATCGCGCCGAGGAAGCGGAGGAACGGCGCATCGCCCGCGTAGCGCTACATGCCGCGTACCTGGAGTTTCCACACCCGCTCACGCGGGAGAAGGTGGCCATCGAGTCGCCGCTGCCCGCGGACATGCGCTCGCTGATCGATTCGCTCACTCAATAATGGCTGCGCGCGCGGCTCTGAAGGCGCACAGGGGGGAGAGCAGGCACAGAGACAGCCAGCTACTTGAAAATGACCACTCCCTGCGGTCCTTGTAACGGAGCCGCGACTAAATGGAGCGGTCAGCGGGAACCCCGGCGGTCGCACCCTCAGTCGAACAGGTCGGGCTCCTGGCGGCTGATCATGTTCCACATGGGCTGATACTGGAACCAGCCGTTCATGCCGCCGGCCACCTGGTCGCGCGTGGCGAGCGCGCATTCGTGCGAGATCGGCACCGGCTTGCCCACCGATTCGGCCAGCAGTTGCGCCTGGCAACTTCGCTCCATGGTGATGAACCACCACGCGGCTTCGTCGACGGTCGCGCCCACCGTGAGCAGACCGTGATTGCGCAGGATCAGCGCTTTGCCCGCACCCAGCGCGCGGGCGATGCGGTCGCCCTCGGAAGTCTCGTAGACCACGCCGGTGTAATCGTCGAAGAGGCCGTGATCCTGGTAGAACGCGCAGGCGTCCTGGGTGATGGGGTCGAGCAGGCGGCCCAGCGATGCCCAGGCCTTGCCGTGGATGGAATGGGCGTGCGCCGCCGCCACGGCATCGGGCCGCGCAGCGTGTACGCGCGAGTGGATGGCGAAGGCGGAGGTGTTGACCGGATAGTCGCCCTGAATCACTTCCCCCTGCTCGTTGACCAAGACCAGATCGGAGGCGCGAATCTGCGAGAAATGCATGCCGAAGGGATTGGCCCAAAACCAATCGTGGTGTTCGGGATCGCGCGCGGTGATGTGGCCGGCAACGCCCTCATCGAAGCCGAAGCGCGCGAACAGGCGGAAGGCGCCCGCCAGGTGAACTTTGCGATGGCGGCGCTCCTCCTCGGCGGTGGCGAAGGTGGGCGGGGGCGCCAAATCTTTGACTCGTCCGGGAGCTTCAATCATAGGGTCAGGATACTGAATTTTGAAGGCGGATGGACAGGGGCGACTGCGGAAAGCGGGCCCGGGTGATGAAGCCGATAGAACCCCGCCGTCAACCTACGAAGGGTAATAGCCCTCGCGCGTCTGCACGATCAGCGACTTCTGCTTGGTCGTCAAGTGGATGTGCCGATACTCGCTCGAGGCCGTCTTGCTGTCGGGCGTGTAGCCGATGCTGTACTGGCTGCGCAATTCTTCTTCCAGGGCCTCGTATACCTTGTCGATCGGCAGGTGCTTGGAGACCTCGAAGTAATGCGCCCCCGTTTCGCGCGAGAGCTGCTGGAGCACCTTTCGGCCGTCCTCCTCGACCGGACGACGCCCGCCCATGCGTCCCCCACCCATACGTCCCCTGCCGAAGCCGCCGTTGCCGTTGGGGTCCTCGAAAAGGATGGAATAGACCAGCGTATCGGAGCGCTGCGCCGATTCGATGGCGCTCGACAGGGTGACCTTGCTGCCGGTATCCACACCGTCCGACAGGACGATCAGAGCTTTGCGGCCGTGCTGCTTCTTCATGATCTCGTCGGCGCCCAGAAAGACGGCGTCATAGAGGCAGGTGCCTCCGCCTCCGCCGTGCCGTCCGCCGCCGGGGTAGCCGCCGCCACCGCCGCGGCGCTGCAACGGCCGGCCGCGGCCGATCTCCAACTGGTCGAGCGACTTTTGTAAGGCAGCTTTCGAACCGGTCAGGTCCTGGAGCAGTTCCACCTCGAAATCGAAGTGGATCACGAAGGCGGTATCTTTGTCTTCGCGCATGACCTTGTCGAGGAAGCGGAAACTGGCGATGCGCTCGTCGGGCAGGACGTTGCGTTCGCTGCCGCTGGTGTCCACCAGCAGGCCGAGCGTCAGCGGCAGATCGGTCTCGCGCGAGAAATAGCGGATGGTCTGCGGCTGTCCCTCCTCATCGAGCAGGAAATCGTCCTGCGTGAGGTCTGTCACCACTTTCCCCTGCTTGTCGCGGACGGTAGCAAAGAGGTTGACCACTTTGACGGTGGTGGAAAATCCGGGCGCAGGCGGATTTTGCTGCTGCGCGCGGGCTGCCGTGAGCAGCCCCAGCGCCCCAAGCAGACTCCGCCGCGTGAGATTGGCCATCCGTTATTGAGAGATGCGGGAAAGCGGCGGTGGGTTACGTTGTGGGGGCCT
>CAZARO010000174.1:0-8177 GCA_964487165.1 uncultured Solibacteraceae bacterium
GGAAATCTTCGCCCCTCCATCCAGCGGTGCTGCACCCTGCCCGTGAGTTCGACGAGGCTGCCGGGGGCGATCCCGGTTGGGCAGGCGCCCAGGTTATGCGGCAAGAGAGCCTCCCACTCCATTCCTTCCACCTCCTGCACACGCAGTATGCAGGTGGCATGATTCTCCACAATCTCGGACATCACGCTGGTGAGCGTCACCAGTTCGTCCTCAAACTCGCCGAGACCGAGCTCACGGGGAAGGGCGGTCCGCGGCGGCGCGACACTTCCAGGACCGAGTTCCCGGAACTGAGCCTCTTCCATCTGGAGATAGCCGCGGTCTCCCCGGAGCAGCCGGCCCAGAACCTCATAGCGAACTCCCTGCCGTAACTCCTGGGGCCATGCCCGGCTAGCGGTAATCGTACTGAAGCCGTCCTCGATGGCGACCTTGCTGACGTCATCGATCCAGGCCACCGTACCCTCGGTTCTGAAGTAGCTGTTGGGTACACCCTGCCCTCTGTACTGCAGTAGTTTGGAGAGGGAGACCTTCGGCCAAGCGTCCCACTTGAGTGGATGCCTGCCGAGTTCCCGGATGTCGTCCAGTGAACCGATGACGAGCCAGGCGTCGTGGCGCTGCTTGTGCAGCATGCGCGAGGGAGTAATCACTCCGCGAACGACCACGTCAGACTGGACCAGCCCGCTCAAGTCGTGACCGCGTGGCACGTCCAGCATGGCCTCGATCTGCTCACCCTTATGTTCCAGCTTGAGTTCGTGGGTGCCGAACTGCTCCTCCCCACCATCGAGATAGAGCGGAGTCACGCTCATCACGCGTCCCTCAAGCTCGGCAAAGCGGTTATCGAACCGGTCCGTATTGTGGACAGCCGAGAAGGATGGCGGCTTTGCGGGGACTGGAAGCCCGGCAGAACCGAGCCGTTGGATGCGGTCCGGCTTGATTACCGGCGCGTATCCGCCCTGTTGGGACTGCCCTTCTAGTCGCACCAGATCCCCCGGTTTCAGCCTCCAGGGGCTTGCGGGATAAACCAGCACGTATGCGCCGGAATCGCCTTCTTGAATGAAGAACTGATACAGATTGGGGTCGTATATGGTGACAGTGGCAGTGATGTCGCAGGTCACACCCTTAGCGGCCTCTTCGTCTGACAGAGCGAGAACCTCCGTCAGATGGCGCAGCACACGCTCTTTAGCTGGCGAGGGCCCGCCCCGTGCCAGCATACAAACCGCGAGAGCAAGTGCAAGACACCGCATGGTTTACCGATATACCTTATCGTCCAGACGGACGGATTTTCTACGCCAATCGCCGCTGTGGCCAATTTCGCTTCGTTCCGGAGGTTGGACCGCTCGCCCACAGGCTCCGCGCCGCCGGTGCCCTGCCCTCAAACCGGCGAAACTCGGGCCAAGGCGCCATGCAACTGAAGTTCGCGGCGTCGTCGATACTGCCGCTGCCTTCATAATGCGCCACTTGCGGATACCGACATAGAGGGCGCGTGCGGACCGTCTTACCGCTCACGATTCGGCTCGCGGGTATGGACGCTCAGAATAATGCCCGCGCACTTTCAGCTTTTGATCAGGCCACCCTGGTAGCGCCGAGCTGCGGAAAAAGGCCGAAGACCGCTTGCTTGCGCGGGCGGCTCGGAATAATGCCCGCGTACTTTCAGCAAACTTACTTACTGAGTCGTGATCGCGAGGGAGCGGCCGATCAGCCGAATCTTGCAACTCCCTCAGGAGTCTGAAGCGGCCCCTTCGGGTCTGAAGTCAGAATAGGGCGGCGGCGTGTGCGTCCTTTGCGGCGCGAGATCGCGGTTGAACGCGAAAGAATGACCACACGGCTTCTAGCACCGCCGCCAATTTCGCGTTCAATAATTTGACGGGTGTCAATTTCTCGTCACTGGTTTGGTTCTCAAGACCAATGCAACCGTGCTTTTGCAGATGGCCGTCCACGTGCTCATAGCCTGTCAGCTTAATGTTCGCCGGGGCGATGAGAATTTCCGGCGCCACGAAAAGGACGCCTATGTCTAAACTTTCAGCAGAAGAGCTGGAGCGCCAGATCGAGGTCTCGTTAGTCGCGAGAATCAGGCACGCAGCTCATCTGTACGAGATCGCACCGCTGGAAGCTGGCTCCGCGGCACTCCAGTCGTACGTCGCCGCGCTCGAATGCCTGGCCGAACACGTTGCCGCCAAGTTCCGGGCGTCGCGGCGAACCATCGAGACGGTAATTCCTACCGATCGGTTCCACGCCGGGCACCATCTGGCCGGGCCTGCGAAGCCGAGAACCGATCACCGGGTGATCCCGTTCCCCTCAGTGAACGGCAACTCGCCTCTCACCGCGGCGTAAGCCACGAGCCGCTTCATCCTTCCGACGTGAGCGCCTCGCAGCAAGCTTTGAGGATCGCCGTAGCTCCGGGAGTATCTCCGTGGACACAGATGGTCTGCACTGTACCGCTGCGTGCCAACCGCACGGCCTGCGCCGCGGCTTCCGGCGGATCGGTGATCAGGGCGTCTGGAAATTTACGCGCGCGCAGCGTGCCGTCAGCCTCGTAGCGCCGGTCGGCAAAGCCTTCCCCCATCGCCGTGAGCCCCATGGATCGCCACACATCGAGCATGGGAGATGCGGCCAGCCCGAAGATCGGGATGGCGCCGTTCCATTGCGCCACGCCACGCCCAATAGCGCGCGCCACTTCGGCGTCGCGTACGGCCACGTTGTACATCGCGCCGTGCGGTTTGACATGCACGATAACGCCGCCCAGGCGCTGGACCACCGCGTCGAGCCGTTCGATTTGCTGCCGCACCGTGCCGGCGATGTCGTCCGGGGACATGATAATTTCGAGGCGCCCGAAATTGGCGCGGTCGGGGTATCCCGGGTGAGCGCCGATGCGCACGCCGCGTTTGAGCGCGAGCAGCACGGTGCGTTCCATGGTGGCTTCATCGCCGGCGTGCCCGCCACAGGCGATGTTGGCGGAGGTGATGTGCTCCATGAGGGCCGCTTCGTGCGCGGAATCCGCCAGCTCGCCCATATCGCAGTTAAGGTCCATCATTTCGTTAGGCTCCGTTGGATCTGCCAGCTATCAGCTTCCAGCTCTCAGCTACGGCTGCGCTTCGCGGCGCGGCGCTTTGAGCTGACAGCTGAAGCTTGAGGGAGTTGCAATCGATTTCGATCATGTTCGCCACGTCCGCCACCGAGCGCGCTTTCGCCGCACCTGCCGCCAGTTGCGCCGCAATCCGGTACTGTCCCGGCCGCAACGCCACGAACTCAAACCGCCTCACCTCGTCCACGAACGCCACCTGCGCCGCGGTGCTGTCGGCCGCTTCGGCATCGAGCAGCACCACCGCAAAATCTCTGGCGTTGGCAGCGCCTCGTAGCGTCCCGCGAATCGACCCCGAGGTGTGGAAGCGGCCGTCGCGTTCCGTCACCAGGTCGGCTACCAGCTCACGCATGCCGGCCCTGTGGAAACGCAGTTCCGCGTTCACCAGCGGCTCGCCGGAGGTATCCTCCAGGACTCGGCCGTCGATCTCCTGCGCCATCGCCGGCAGCGTGACGGCCAGTAAAGCCAATACCCGGAGTTTGGGCATATCAATTCCCGGTGGGCGTCTTGTCGATATGGTCGACCACCAACACATCGCCCTCACCCTTCTTTCTTTCGATCTTGAGCCCCAACTGGGATTGCACGGCGTTGATCAATTGGGCGGCAAACGCCGATGGCCCATCCGGACCTTCGTCCCACGCCCAGGAGAGCACGAAATCGTACTTCGCGGTCAATCCCGTCGCGTCCACAACTGGCGTTTGCAACTGGCCGGCCAGCATCTGCACAAACCACGCAACTTGCTCGTCCTGCGACTGGATACGCCCGTGGCCGGGCGCCAGGCCCATGCCGGAACCGGAAGGCAGGATGGGAAACCCATCGGCATCGCGCCGGAATTTGGGAGGCTCAGCGTCGTCTTTCAGCGGCTCCTTGGGCGCGGATTCTTTGAATTTCGGTCCATTCTTGCCAACCGTCAATTCGTAGACCTGCATCGGACGCTTCTCCGTGTGAATCGCCAGCTTGAAGCGTTCGGCCAATAGACCCCGCAGCATCTTCTGAAAGTCCTCTTTGGTCGCGCCGACAGGTATCTTCGCGGAGAAATCGAACTTCGTGCTCTGCAGCCAGTCCGGACCGGCAAAATCGTAGCCGTGGATCGGCCAGGCGTCCGCCAGCACCCAATAGAGCGAGCAGTTCCGGCAGGTGAACAGCCCGGGATCGGTGGTTCCGGGCCCGCCTTTCTGATCCGAAATCATGCCCAGAGGCCCTAACGGCGTCGCGGGCTTGATCGACGCCGCCTCAAAAGTCTGCGCGCGTGCCGCAAGACAGGCAAGAACTAGCGGTAGGAATCTAGCGAACACGTCGCGCCTCCATGATTCGCCGGTACGAAATCGGGATCGCGATAAATCCAAACCGGCCCGCCTTCCTTGTCACCCAGCACATTTCCGAGAAAGCTCATCTCCACGTACTCGCTGTCCATCAGAAAGATCAGCCGCCCTCTCTCGATATATCCGGCCAGGCGATACTTCGGGCGGCTTGCCCATGAGAGGTAGTAAGCGCCGCGGCCGGGGATATATAGGCGGGGCAGCTTGTCATTTTCCCAAGCGCCTTTCACCGCCATCGTTTGCCCGTTCACTACCAGCTTGGGAATGTCCACGTTCCCGATTGTATGGTATCCCGGCGAGGGACTCGGCGCCTCAACCGGACGCAGTACATCGTATACCCGCTCGCCCGTTGTGGGGTTCGCCAGAATCTCAATTTTGACCTCCTGCCCGTATTTCACCGCCGCAAACTCGCGCATACCGGAAACCGTCGGATCGCCGGCGTGAGCAGCATTTTTGATTCGGATGGTAACCGCGTTCGGCTCCCGTGCTTTGTTCGCCTCCAGCACATACCCGAAAATGGTTTTGCCTTGGCCGTCCTGCACGTAACGAAACAGGTAGTCGTCGGACGTATACTTGTGACCTGCGGAGATTCCTCCGCCCCCCGATAGTTCGGTTTGCGCCGTGGATCCGGTGGTCTCGATCTGTATGTCCACTCCCGCGCCATCGGGAAACCAGGCGCGGTAGGCGTAAGTCTGCGCCGTCGCCGCTGTCAGGGCCAGCACTCCCGCCGCTATCAGTCTGGAAATCATTGCTTGACGTCCTCCACGAGCGCTACCCCATCAGGCACAGGTTGGAAGCCAGTGGCTTCCAACCGTGTCACCACTCCCGGTGGCCTCGGCGGCGCGGGCGGTGTGGGACGAAATTCCACCAGCCACACCATCGCGGCCAGCAGCATCGCCGCCGCCAGCATCGGGACCGGCACACTCACCCGCGCCGTCCAGAACCGCGCCCATGGCGACGGCGCCCGCAATACCCGGAATCCCGCCCGCACCCGCTCGTCGAGCACCGCCGAAGGCTCCGGCGCTTTCCATTCCCGCAACACCGTCCGCAACGGATCGAACTCGCTCATCCGCAACTCCCTTCCGAACAGGCCGCCAGCAGAGGCGCCAGTCGCCGCCGCAGTGACTCGCGGGCGCGAAACAGCCGCCCCTTCACCGCGCCCACATCGGCGCCCGTAATCCCGGCAATTTCCTCCAGGGACAGCTCTTCGTACTCGAACAGGACCAGCGCCTCTCTCTGCAACAGCGGCAGCGCCGCCACCGCGCGTTCCACCATGCCGGCCCGCTCCGAATCGATCAGGTCCCGCAAAGGATCGGCCTCAGCCGCGCAATCGTCCGCTTCTTCGGTCTCCCGCTCCATCAGCCGCGATCGTTTCCACGCCAGGTGCCGCACGATTCCGAAAAGGTAAGTGCGCAGCGACCCTTGCCGCGCGTCGAACGCGGCGCGTCCCAGCAGCGCCAGGAAGCATTCCTGTACGATATCCTCCGCCGCGGCCGCCGACGCCGTCAGCCGATACGCGAAGCGGAACGCCGGCGTCCGATGGCGCCCGTACAGCGTCAGGAAGGCCGCTTCCTCCCCAAGTTTCGCGCGCGCGAGCAGATCCGCGTCCCCATCTTCCACATACCTATATTGCGGCGGAAAGAGGAAAAGTTACGTGGGGCAGACTTTTAGTCTGCGGAGGGCTTGAGCCCGATCCGCGAGCGGCGGCCAATCATGATGTGCTGGCTTTGCGCAAACTCCCCAGAAAGATTTTGGGGCCACTCGCTTCCTTATCTTATCCGTGTCCATCGGTGTTCATCTGTGGCCAATTTCGCTTCGTTCCGGAGCTTGGACTGCTCGACTCGTCAGGCAGGACCCTCGGGGGCAAGCGGGGCTGTCTTCATTCTGTCTTCACGGACCCGAAGGGACCGCTCCTGGCTTCAGTACCCTTCAGTATCCTTCCATATCGCGAAGCGATATCCGGAGGCTCCGCCTCCAGTCAGTACATCTCCGGGTAGCCCGCCCGCATCTCGCCGGCCTGCGCCTTAGCCGCCTCAATCTGAATCAGCGGACCCTTCCCGATTCCCGGACAGTACTTCGCCGTCTTGCGCCATTCCCGCCGGCTTTCCACCAGTTCCGGCCAGTATGGAAAGATCCGGCATTGGGTCGGTTTCGCCGGATGGATGGAGCAGCCGCCATCGCGCAGGAAGCTGCATTGCGAGTCCCGCGGCACCCGCAGGCGCCGCCGGTTGCGGGTGCGATAGACGTACTGGCGCTCGAATGCCGCCGGCGTCATCCCCAGAAACGCCGCCACGCGCGGGATGTCGGCGTCCGTCAGGTAGACGAAGCCTTTCTGTTCGCAACAGGCCGTACACCCCGGCTGGCACTCGAATCGCAATCCTTCCGCCATGCTTCATTATGGACGCGTTGCCCGCGGTCTGCCCTGTATGATGGTTGAAATGCCCGCATCCACCGGCCCCACAGAAGGTGAAATCGTGTTCGGAGCGCGCAAGCAGACGCCCGTTGCCATCGGAGCCGTCCTCTTCGGAATTGCCGTCCTGTGGGGCTTGCAGACAAGTAACGCCCTCACCCCGACATTGGGCGGAATCGTTCCCGCGGCCGTCGGGCTGGTGGTCTGGGTGGCGCTGATGGCTTCCCGCCGCCGGCTCGCCTTCTCCGGAGCGACCCTCAAGCTGCTGTCCGGTTCGAAAGTGCTGGAGCAGATCGACCTCCGCCGGGTCAGCCGCCTGGTGTGCCGCATTGTCCTCCGCCCCAAGGCATCCCACACCACCTATATTGCCGTGCTGCCCGAGGGCGAAATCGAGCTTTTCGACAAGAGAGCCTACCGCGACCTGCCCCTCATCCTGCACCTCCTGGAAGCCCGCACCGGCCGGATGTTCGAGGAGGAGCGGAAACGGAGCTGATCCTCGCGTTTCTTGGCCCACTCTGCTCCCGGCGTGTCTCCTTTTGAACAGGAATTCGGCAGAGATATATGTTATAGTGCCGATAACTTTTCCTGAGGGGTGTGTATGGCACACGTAAGGGATATCGTTGGGAATCGCCTTCTCTTTTCTGTCGAGGAGGGCGAAACTGTAGCCGGGGTGGCACGCCAAATGGCCGACTTCCATGTCGGCGCTATCCTGGTAATGGACTTCGGACAACTGCGCGGCGTCTTCAGCGAGCGTGACCTGATGCTGCGCGTGGTGCTCCAAAAGCTCGATCCGGAAAATACGCCGGTCCGCACCGTGATGAGCACCAACCTCACCACCATCGAGGAAGCGGCCAGTCCGGAAGAAGCCATGGAAGCCATGCATCGGCACGGTTGCCGGCACCTGCCGGTCACGCGCGGCGGCCAGGTGGTCGGATTCCTCTCCATGCGCGACCTGATGGACTTCCAGCTGGCACGCCAGAGCGAGGAACTGCATCATATGAAGGCCTATATCCACGGCGTCTAACCTATAGTTAGGACTGGGTTTTGGTGGAGCGGGCCGCTGCGCGCGATGCTCGCCCCTTCGGCTGGGGAACTATGCCATATCGCACAGTGGTCCTCAAATAAACTTGACAACAACGCACTAAAGTTTAATAATGGGATCGTGCTTAATCGCCGCCACCAGCGGCGCCCGAGGCTGCCCGATCCCGATCGGCACGCCATCATACACAAAAGTTCGAATTGAGGAGGATTTTGCAATGGGAAAGATCATCGGTATCGACCTGGGTACCACGAATTCCTGCGTGGCCGTGATGGAAGCCGGCCAACCCACGGTCATTGCCAATCAGGAAGGCACCCGCACCACCCCGTCGGT
>CAZARO010000175.1:0-8173 GCA_964487165.1 uncultured Solibacteraceae bacterium
CATGAAGCGAGGATCCGAACTTCGCGGTGCCTGGGCAAGCCCGCACCAGGTCGACGACGAAGACCTTTATCGAGGCCCGGGCCCGGCGCACCAACAGAGACAGGCCGTACGCCCATCCGGGCCATGAGCCACAGGCGGCCGGCGTCGTCCACATACAGGCTGGAGACATAGCCCGCCGGGATTCCCTGCTGCGCGCCGAACTGGGTGAAGGCTCCGTTACGGTAGCGCACCAGGCCGCTCCCGTAGAGTCCCAGCCAGATGCCGCCGGCATGGTCTTCGGCGAAAGCGGAGACCAGTTGCTCGGTGGGGCCATTAGTGGGCGGCATCAGGTGCATGCCGGTAGCTGCGTCCCAGCGGGCCACTCTGTTCTCCCGCCCGTGTATGCTGACCCATATGCCGCCGAGCGAATCTTCGAACATCCGGTATACGTCCAGATCCCGCAGTGCGCCCTGGCCGCTGTCCACCGGTTCCGGCCGGGCATCGGGAATTTGCCGCAGGGGAATCCTTCCCAGACGCAGCAGGCCTTTCGAACCCAGCCACCATCCGCCGGAGTGGTCCTGGAGCATCGGTAGCGAAGGCCAGGTGTAACCCGCGGGAAAAGGCACCAGTTGGAATTTCTCCCCATCGAAAACGCTGATGAGCGCGCGGTGCGTGGCCAGGTCATTGCCGACCGCGCAGAGATTGCCGTCATGGTCTTCGAGGATCTGCCCAATGCGGTCGTCGCCCAGGCCGTCGGCCCTGGTATAAGTGAGAAACCCGCTGCGCACGATGCGCATCAAGCCGGCGCTCTCGCCACCCACCCACAGGTTCCCCTCTCGGTCGTGCGCCAGCGCGATGATGCTGTCGTCGCTCAGGCCCTCCGCCTTGCTGTAGGTGCGGATCTGCGCCCGGCCATCGGCGCCCATGCGGATCTGGCTAAGTCCCCTGAACAGGCAGCCCGCCCAGATTGAGCCATCGGGTGCCAGTGCGAGAGCCTTGATGTCGCGCCATGCCAGCCCATCAGCCTCGGTGTAGACCCGCTCCACGATTTTTCCGTCAGGCTGCGGGTCGGCAACCAATCGGCAAAGCCCCTTGCGCGTGCCGGCCCAGATGCGCCCTTCGGTATCCTGCAGCAGCTTTTCCACGAAGATCGCCGGCAGGCCGTTGCCGGTGGAATAAGCGGTCACCCGTCCATCGGGATACCGCCGGTAAAGTCCGGTACCGCCGCCGATCCACAACGATCCCTGGCTATCCACCAGCAAAGCGCGCATTTCATTCTGCTGGTCGGCGCCGGCGGTGCCCAACTTGATCCACTCCGGATGGCTTCCGGATGCCAACCCGGTCTCGGTCTCGCGGTAGAGTCCGGTATCGGTGGCCGCCCAGATGGCCCCGCTGCGATCCTGTAGCAGGGCGTTCACCGAATGCAGAAAGTCCGCAACAGGCCGGTGATAGAGGGTGAACAGATGCTCGGGCGGCGCTTGCGGATGAAGAATGCACAGGCCTTCATCGGTGGCCACCCAGTAGGTGCCATCGCGAGCTTCGAGCACGCCGTTGATCCCCGGACTGGCCAGCCCGTTGCGGGTACCGTAGTTGACGAAGCGATACCCGTCGAACAGCGAGAGTCCCTCGGCGGTGGAGATCCAGATGAACCCACGCGAATCGGCCATGATGTTCTGGACGCGATTGCGCGCCAGCCCGTCGGCCGTGGTGTACAGTTTCACCGGAAGGTGTTCGGCGCGCAGTGCCGCGGCGACGAGCACCAGCGCGAGCAGCGGCCTACCGCAATATTCCATCGCGCAATGCCTTGGCCACGGCTTCCGACTTGGAGTGCACCTGCAGCTTATCGTAAATGCGGCGCACGTGGAAGGAGAGCGTGTTGATGGTGATTCCCAGGTCGGCGGCGGCGGTTTTATAATGATGGCCCTCGCCCAGCAGGCGGAGCACGCGAGTCTCCTGCGCGGTGAGCGTGTACTCCGCCGCATCCGGTGGGCGCACCTGGCGAAACAGCGCGATTACCCGCCGCGCCACCTCCGGCGACATCGGTGCGCCGCCGTTATGCACTTCGCTGAGGGCGTCCAGGATGCGCGGCGGCGGGGTCTTCTTCAGCAGGTAGCCGCAGGCGCCGGCGCACATCGCGTCGAAAATGCGTTGATCGTCATCGTACACCGTCAGCACCAGAAACTGCGCCTGCGGGCAGATATCTTTCATGACGCGGATGCCGTCAATGCCCGACATGCCGGGAAGTCCGATGTCCACCAGCACCACGTCGGGACACGCGGTCTTTAAGGGGGCCAGCGCGGCCTCGATGGAACCGAAGGCGCCGCGGCACTGGTAGCCGGGGGTGCGGCCGATGAGCAGCGCCAACCCCTCGCGCACTTCCCGCTGGTCTTCGACAATGGCGACGCGAATCTGGGCCGGTTGACTGGTCATCCTCCCCAGCTTAGGACAAGACCTTAGCAACATATCCCTACCAGAATAGGTGGCGCGGCCTAACTAAAAAAGGCTTGACATGTATTAGTCAACTAGTACACTATGATTTTAGATGAACACGAACCGATCCCCATCCCGGAAAGATTTTGGGTTCCGGTTGGATCCCCAGAGCGGCGTACCGGTCTACCGGCAAATCATCGACCAGGTAATGGGAGGAATGGCGTCCGGAGCTCTGGCCGGCGGCCATCAACTTCCCACAGTGCGGCAAGTGGCGGTGGATCTTTCGATCAACCCCAATACGGTGGTGCGAGCTTACCGCGAGCTGGAAATTCGCGGCGTGCTGGAGACGCAGCAAGGCACCGGCACTTTCATCAGCCACCAAAAGGTGAAGCGCGACGACGTGGAACGCGAGCGGCAGCTGACGCAACTGGTGACCGACTTCGTGGCGCGCGCCGGAGCGGCGGGCTTCACTATCGACGACTTGCTGGAGCAATTGCGCGAGCGGCAGAACGTTTCCGACAAGACGAGGAGATAAAACTATGTGGCCGGATCAAACTCAGATGCGGTTGAGCAGTGTAGGAGTGTCGTTGTTGGTGATTTCGCTGGCCGTAGGCGGCGGGGTGATGGCCTTCACGCAAAGCCGGATTCCGCTGGCGATCGGAGCGCTGGTGGGGCTCTACTTCCTCTTCTCCGTCCGCATTGCGGACCAGTGGGAGAAGGTGGCGGTACTGCGTTTCGGGCGCTTCACGGGGCTGCGCGGGCCGGGGCTGTTCTACATGATTCCGATTGTCGACCGGCTGAGCCGCTACGTGGACCAGCGCGTCCGCGTGGCCAACGTCTCGGCCGAATCCACGCTGACGCGCGATACCGTGCCGGTGAACGTGGACGCCATCGTCTTCTGGATGGTGTGGAACGCGGAGAAGTCGATTCTCGAAGTGCAGGATTTCACGCAAGCCATCATGCTGAGTGCGCAGACGGCGCTGCGCGAATCTATCGGGCGTCATGAATTGCACCAGATGGTAGCCGAGCGCGAGATGCTGGGCCGCGAATTACAGCGCATTCTGGACGAGAAGACCAACCCCTGGGGCATCACCGTGCAATCCGTGGAGATTCGCGATGTGCAGATCCCGCTGGCGTTGCAGGACGCCATGTCTCGCGAGGCGCAGGCGGAGCGCGAACGGCGGGCGCGCACCATTCTGGGGCTGGCGGAAACGGAGATCGCCGAAATGTTCGGCAAGGCCGCGCTCACCTACAAGGACAACCCGGTGGCGCTGCATCTGCGGGCCATGAACATGCTCTACGAGGCCATCAAGGAGAAGGGCGCGATGGTGGTGGTGCCGTCCTCCGCGGTGGAAACCATGGGGCTCGGCGGAATGCTGGCCACCACCTCGCTGGCCGGCGTGAAGCCGGAGTAGGACGTGTCGATTGGCCATTTGCTCCCCAAGTGGCGAGCGCAGCCCGCCGGAGGTCATACTATGCGAAACATTCCGATTACTATCTGCCTGGCCCTGGCGGCATCCGCCTGCACCAGCGCGCCGCCGCCGCTGCTGATGGGCTATCTGGGCGGCTCCGGCACGGACGATTGCGACGGCATCGCGCTCGACCGCGCCGGCGACATTTACCTCGGCTGCCATTCCGACTCAGGGGACTTCCCGCACTTGCCCGCCAAAGCTGCGCCCACATCGAACGCCTCCATGGACGCCGTAGTCGTGAAGATCGACGGGCGTACCGGCAACATCGTATGGGCCACGCGCACCGGCGGAAGCGACTGGGATGCCGCGGGCGATCTGGCGGTAGCGAAAGACGGGTCGGTCTACGTCCTGGGACAAACGCAATCGGCCGATTTCCCCACCACTCCGGACGCCGTGCAGCGCAAGTTCGGCGGACCGCGGCGCGATGCCGTCGTGTTGAAGCTGGATGCCGGCGGGAAGATCGTCTATTCCACGTTTCTCGGCGGCTCGAAAAACGACGAAGCCACCACGATGGCTCTGGCCGACGACGGAACGGTCTACGTGGGCGGTACCACCTGGTCGGACGATTTTCCGGGTGTACACGCCGGCCAATTCGGCCCCGGCGGAGCTTCCGATGGATTCATCGCGCGCTTGCGGCCGGGCGATCCGAAGAGTTTGCAGAGCGTGTTGATCGGAGGCAAGAGGCGCGATCCGGTCGCCGGTCTGGCGCTCGACCGCTCGGGCAACCTCTTCGCGGCCGGCTACACAGCTTCCAGCGATTTTCCACTGAAAAACCCTCTGCAGGCACACTTGGGCGGCGAACTCGATGGCTTCCTGGTGAAACTGCGACTCTCCGACTGGAGCTTGCTCTTCTCCACTTACCTGGGCGGGTCGAAAATGGACTTTGTAATGGCTGTCGCGCTCGATTCCGCGGGCAATCCGATCGTCTTCGGCACCGCTGGTTCGGCGGACTTCCCGACAACACCGGGAGCGTATCAGCGGCAGCTCCGCGGCAACTATGACGCCTTCGTCACCAAGTTCGATCCCGACGGCCAACGAATCATCTGGTCGACGTACTATGGCGGATCGACGGAAAGCCGACAGCCTTACGACAACGGCAGCATGGCGGTTGACGAACAGGGCCGCATCTGGATCGACGGCATGACCGCCGCAACCGACTTGCCGACGCTCCACGCGTTTCAGCCGCGGTACGGCGGCGGCCCTATGGACGGATTCCTCGCCGCCTTGTCGCCCGACGGTTCGAAGCTGTGCTACGGCACCTATATAGGTGGAAATGGCTTCGATATCATGGAAGGGCTCGCAGTCGGAAACGGCAAAGTGTACGCCTCGGGCATTTCGGCCTCGGCGGGACTCCCGCAGAAGAACTGGCACGTGCAATCGGGATTCGGTGCCGGACCGTTCGACGCGATTGTCATCGGGCTGTCCGCGCCGGCGAACGAGTGCGGAGCGGGCTCGAAATAAAGCGGTGCGGGTACGCCGTTTCCGGCTCAAGCGTGAGCGGCGATGGAAGCTGTTTGGCAAGACGGTATCCGGGCGGTACCTGGTGGTAGTGTTTACTATTCGTCAGAAGCTGTTTCGGACCGTGACCGCTTATGAAATGGATGCCGCAGAAAGGAGCAAGTATGCCGCAAATCGACTGACGCGAGCAAACTCAAGGCCAACGCCGAAGCCGGCTGGTACGCGACCCCGCAAGGCCGCCGGCAGACGCAGCGAGAGTTTGCTCGTGCGCTCAAAGATGGGACTCTGATTCGCTCGAACGGCTCAAGAATCGCAAAGAGCAATCCGGCGGTGCTGGAGCAACTGATGGAGGAGGCTAAACGGAGTGCGACCCGCTCCATCTCACTTCGTGTCCCGATCGCCGATCTCGAACAGGCGCAGCAGATCGCCGATGAGACCGGTGTCGGCTACCAAACCGTGCTCAAGCGGGCCATCAGAGAAGGTCTGAAGCGGGCCGGCTGATCCACACATCCGCCGATGCAAGAGCTGGCTGTCCGGTGCGCTATGCTCGTGAGGAAAGGACTACACATGAAATCCTCGTTGATTTACGCCCCGCTCCTCATCGCCGCCGTCACTCTGGCTTTCGCCGAGACTAAGGCGGGGCTCACCGAATCGGCCACCGTCGGGGGCAAGAAAATCACCATCAAATATTCGTCGCCCGCGGTAAATGGACGCGTCGGCAAGCTGTTCGGCAAGGACGGCCGCATCGGCCAGGACCCCACCTACCCCGTGTGGCGCGCAGGCGCCAACGATGCCACCGTGCTTCACACCGACGCCGATCTCGACCTCGGCGGCCTGGCCATCCCCAAGGGAGACTACTCTCTTTACGTCAATCTCACCAATCCGGCCAGTTGGGAGCTCGTCGTCAACAAACAGACCGGCCAAGAGGGTACGGAGTACGATCCGAAGCAGGATTTGGGCCGCGTCAAAATGACCATGACCAAGCCGGCATCGCTGGTGGAGCAATTGAAGTACACCATCTCCAGTTCGGGCGGCAACAAGGGCAAACTCGAACTGGCGTGGGAAAACGTCTCCGCGTCGGTAAATTTGACGGTCAAGTAGGGCTGCTGCACGAGTCACAGGGCGCGCCCCGGCAAGTAAGCGCCATTAGATGCTAATTTTGGTTGGTGGCCTTACAAGAGACCAGGCGTTCCCGAGTCTTCGCACTTGCGCTTTTTGTCACGTGGCTCGCCGTGGTGGTTGTCGCCGCGTGGAACCATGCCGTGTGGCGCGACGAGGTTCGGGCCTTGTCGAAAGCGCTGGACGGCGCCAGCGTCTTCGACATGCTCAAGGGTCTTCGAACGGAGGGGCACCCGGCGCTCTGGTATCTGCTCCTGCGCGGCGCCCACGCGCTACTGCCCAAGCCGGAGGCGTTGCAGGTGGTGGCGCTTCTGGTAGCGGCGGCCTCGGCGCTGCTGCTGCTGTTTTGTTCGCCCTTCGGCTGGCGCCTGAAGGCGCTGCTTCTGGGCGGCAACGTCTTCCTTTTCGAATATTCCGTGATGGCGCGTAACTACGGAATCAGCATGCTGCTGCTGTTCCTGCTGGCCACCTTTTATAAGCGGCATCGCGGCCGCGGACTCTTACTCGGCGTCCTGCTTTTTCTGCTCGCTAATTGCAACGCTCCCTCGGTCCTGCTGGTCGGCGGCTTCCTGCTTTTCTGGCTGGCGGACGCCGCCACGGGCGACCGGGCTGAGCGGCCGCGAGCGCTCCGCACCTTCGGGTGGAATGCCGCCCTGGCGACGCTCGGCATCGCCGTCTCCATCCTGACGATTCTCCCCGCGTCGCAGGGTTTCGGGGTGGCCATCGCGAGACCGGACAATCCGCTTCCTCTCTTATTAACGGCCGTTTTCCTACCCGGGACTGCGTTTGAGCAGTTGCTGATCCCGCACCATATCTCGTCCGCGCCGCGCTGGTTCTACCCGCTTTCCCGAACTCTGCTATCGGCCGTCCTGATCGGCAGCACGCTCGGCCTGGTCCGAACCCGCGGAATCTTCCTCGCGGCGCTGGCAACACTTCTCGGCTTTTCCGTTTTCTTCCTGTTTATCTATCCCGGCGACTATCGCCACCAAGCTTTGTGGCTGAACTTCCTGATTTGCGGTTACTGGATCGCAGCCGACAGGTCCCATCCGCCGCAGCCTGCTCCCGCGCGGTCCTCGCTGCGGCGTGCCGCGGCCATAGGCACCGGCCTGTTCGTGGTGCTGCTCGCCATCCAGGTACCCATCGGGATTAGCAGCGCTCTGGCTGCCACGGGCGATGGTCCGCCCCTCAGTTGCAGCCGCGATCTCGGCGCCTTCATCCACAGCCGGCCGGATCTCAAGGACGCCACTCTGATTGCCGACCCGGACTTCCTGCTGGAACCGCTGCCTTATTACATCTCAAACCCCACTTACCTCATGCGCGAACAGCGGTACGGAAACGTGGTGGTGTGGACTCGGCGAGCTCGCTTGCGATTGACTCTGGGCGACGTTCTGGAAACTGCGCGCCAGCTTCAGCACGAAACGAATAAGCCGGTCGTCATTCTATTGGGGAGTCCTTTGGACCGGCTACTTCCCGCTCGTGTCTATCACGAAGCTTACACCTGGGAGTTCTCGACTACGCCGGAACAGGAGTTGACTTTCGTGGGCGCGACGGAGCTTATCGGAAGCTTCCCCATGGCTTTGACCAACGAACATTTCGACGCGTATCTGTTGAAGCACTAACGAACCGGAGACTGGCGGGCTCTCGGTGGCGCGGGCTTCAGCCTAACTAGTCAAGGCTTCGCCTTGATATCCCTGCGGGATATGGGAGTCGAGGAA
>CAZARO010000176.1:0-8166 GCA_964487165.1 uncultured Solibacteraceae bacterium
TAGAACCAGACCACGCGGCCGGCCAGCAGGATGTGCTGCAGCGGCGTGAGTACGAACTCCGCCCCCTCGGCGCGAACGTAAGTTTTTTCCACCCAGGCGGTGAGCAATCCGGAGCAGGCTCCCAGCACCAGCCAGCCGCTCAACGGACGGATGTCGCGCCTCCAATCGAGCCGCCCGTTGCGCCACCAGAAGATTACCAGTAACACCGCCGGCAAAATCGCTGTAACAGACTTACTAAGAAGAGCCAGCACGAACAAAGCCAGGGCGAGATAATATTGCGGCCGCCGTTGAGTCCGGCTGAAAGATAAGTAAGTAAGCGCCGAGCCCAGATAGAAGACGCCCGACAAGGTGGACTTCTGTTCCGACATCCAAGCCACCGATTCCACGCAAACCGGATGCAGCGCAAAGACGAACCCCGCGAGCCACGCGCCCGGCAGTTCCAAACGGCGAACGATCAGTACCACGAGGAGGGCCGACGCCGAGTGCAGCACCACGTTACACAAGTGATAGCCGATGGGCGCGCCGCCCCACAGGCGATACTCCAGCCAAAAGGCGCTGTGCAAGAGAGGGTAATATTGCGCCGTGGCGCCCAGGTGGAACCAGATGTCCCACAAGCCGTGGAGCGAGCGCAGCGGCAGCCTGGTCAGATGGACCGCATCGTCCCAGATCAGCCCCCCGCGAAGCGCCGGCCAATAGGCCACTAATGCTGCCCACAGAAGGATCATGGCATCGCCGGCGTTTTGCAACCGGCTCTTCGCCGGAGCGGAACGCACCGCGGGCTCGCCCGCATCCACGGGCGCCGGCGTTGGAGATTCGGGCATAAGAAAACTATAACCCCTCCGCCCGCCAGGCAACGGCACGGCGTCCATCCGCACGCTGCGCGCCGTGTGGGCTATAATCTGCGGAGGGTATTCTTGCGGTCTTGGTAAAGGGGCTATTGCTCACATAACAATTGTTTTGATGAGGCTTATCGCCGCGGAGGCGATGCTAGAATAAGCCGTGCATGCCTGTCGGAGGCGTTAAGAGGCAGTGACAAACTCGAGAAGAAGGCTCATCACGGCCTGTGCCGTAGCTCTGTCCTGCGGCTTGGCCGTGGGACAGACTCAATACCTGATTTCGACTTATGCGGGGGGATTACCGGGGCCTACGGCGGCGCCGGCAACCAGCTATGACATCCAGGATGCCACGGCGGTTACGGTAGACCCGTTCGGTAACCTGTATGTGAGCACCACCTCCAATTGTGTCTTTCGGCTGGACCCGGGTGGCAACCTTTCACGCGTGGCCGGCACCTGCGTAGCCGGGTCTATGGGCGAGGGCGGCATCGCCGTGAATGCGCAGTTGAACGGCCCGCAGGGACTGGCGGTAGATCTCGCGGGTAACCTGTATATCGCCGACCAGAACAATCAGCGGATTCTCCAGGTCACTCCCGCGGGAATCGTCAGTATCGTGGCCGGCACTGGCATTATGGGCTACAACGGCACCAGTGGGCAGGGCACCAGCATTGCGTTGAACTCTCCGCAGGGACTGGCGGTGGACCCAGCAGGCAATCTCTACATCGCGGACAAGGGCAACAACTTAGTCCGCAAGCTCGCGCCGGGTGGCACCCTCACCACGATCGCGGGCACGCACCGCTCCGGCACGGCGGGCGACGGCGGGCCGGCCACCAGCGCTACTTTGGATGCTCCCGCGGCCCTGGCATTGGATTTCGCCGGTAACCTGTACATCGGCGACGGATCCTACCAGGTTCGCAAAGTGGGTCCGGACGGGAACATTTCGCATGTCGCGGGTACCGCCGGAGTCAGCGGGGAGTCGGGCGACTCGGGACCAGCAGCCTCCGCGCAGTTGAGCTATCCGGCGGGGCTGGCGGTGGACTCCATCGGCAACCTGTACATCGCCGACAAAACCAATCAATTGATCCGCAAGGTCAACACCAGCGGGAACATTTCCATCTACGCGGGCGGCGGCAGCGCTTTGCCGAACGGCGTGCCGGCGACGCAAGCACGGATTGCCAACCCAATGGGCGTGACCGTGGACTATCGGAACAACGTGTATATTGCGGACCAGGCCAGCCAGGTGCTTGTGGTCAGTCCCGGCGGGACTGTCACCGTAGCCGTAGGAACCGGCGTTTTCCAGTTCGGGGGAGACGGTGGGCCGGCCAGTCTCGCCCAGTTCAACGGCCCCTGGGGGCTGGCCCTCGATGGCTCCAATAACCTTTATGCCGTCGATTTAAACAATTATCGGGTGCGAAAAATCACGCTGACGGGAACCCAGGCGGGCACCATCTCCACTATTGCGGGAACGGGGAGCAACGTCGATTCCGGCAACGGCCAACAAGCCACCAGCGCGGGAGTAACTCCCAAAGTGGTGGTGGCCGACTCTTTGGGGAACGTCTATCTTGCCGACAATACGCAGGTTCGAAAGATCGCGCTGGACGGCACCATTTCGACGGTAGCGGGAACCGGCACCGCCGGCTACAACGGAGACAATATCGAGGCCACCTCCGCGCAGTTGTCCGGCTACGTGGCCGGACTGGCCGTCGATTCGAAAGGCAATCTGTACATTGCGGATTCCAGCAATAACCGCGTTCGCGAAGTCTCCGCCGCGGGCATCATCACCACGGTGGCAGGTACGGGAACCGCTGGATCTTCCGGCGCTGAACTCAGCTTTCCCACTGGTCTGGCCTTGGATGCGGCCGGGCAGAACCTCTACATCGCGGACAACGGCAACTGCCGGGTGCGCAAACAGGTGTTAGGAACAAATGGCGCTGTCTCCACGGTGACCGGCAATGGCACTTGCGCCGATACCGGGGACGGAACCGCGGCAAGCACCGCGGAGATCACCGCTCCGTGGGGCCTGGCGCTGGACACATCCGGCAATCTCTATATAGCGACCCAGGCAAATAAGGTCCGCGTGGTATCCGCGGGCGTTATCGGTACCATCGCCGGAACGGGAACTGCCGGTTATGCCGGGGATGGCGGACCGGCTACCGCGGCACTGTTGAGCGAACCTTTGGGCCTCGCCGTGGATTCCGCCGGCAACGTTTACGTTTCCGATTTCAATAATAACGTCATCCGAATCCTGGAGCCCGTGGGAACGGAACCCCTGCTCTTCGTTTCGTCGGCCCACACGGGCAACTTCATCGCGGGACAGGCAGGGGTCACTTTCAACGTCACCGTGAGCAATGCCGCGCTGGCCGCTTCCACCAGCGGTACCGTGACGGTTACCGACACGCTTCCCTCCAGCATGACGCTGCTTCCCACGACGAACAATGGTTGGAACTGTTCTATCTCCAATTCCACCTACACCTGCACCTCCAGCAACCCGATCTCCGCCGGCGGCAGTTCCCAGGCAATCTCGGCCGTCGCGAATGTGGGCAATGGCGCGCAACCGCAGATTACCAACGCAGTCACGGTATCGGGCGCCGGAGTGCCGGGCTCCAGTTCCGAAGATGTCGCTTTCGTGGGCCCGTCCGTACCGACGCTGGAGATCGCCGCCACTCACGGCGGAGTGTTTGTCCTGGGGGAGCAGGAGACTTATTCGATTCTGGTGGGGAACACGGCGTCGGCGCCATCTACCAGCGGCACGGTAACGGTAACAGACGCCCTGCCCTCCGCCTTGAACCTGATTTCGATGAGCGGCTCGGGGTGGAACTGCGGCAACAGCGGCAGCACCACTTGCACGCGAAGCGATGCTCTGGGGGGCGGCGCCATCTACAGCCCGATTACGGTCACCGTCAGCGTGCCTTCGGGCGCGCCGCCGAGTGTGACCAATCAAGCGACCGTTTCGGGAGGCGGGTCGCCGCAAGCTACCGCGATGGACCCGACCACCATCGTTTCGCTCGCCTGCAACGTTACCGGCGATGGGGCCGCGAACATCACTGACGTCCAGGCGATCGTCAATCAGGCCCTGGGAGTCAACGCCCCTGTTAGCGACTTGAATAGCGACAACGTGGTGAACGTCGTGGACGTTCAGATCGTGATTAACGCGGCTCTCGGTTTGGGCTGTTCCCTTTGAGGAATTACCGGCGATTCTCGAGTTCCCGTGCCTTTTGAAGATTCTTGCGGGCGTCCGCCGAGTCCGGTTGCAGCCGCAAGGCTTCCGAGAATTCAGCGATAGCCTGGTCCAGGTGCCCGAGGTTCCCGAGCGTTTTCCCCAGCTCCACGTGGGCCTGGACGTGTTCCGGATCCAATAGAATCGCCACTTCAAACTGCTCTTGCGCCTCGTTGAGACGCCCCTGGAGCGCCAGAGCCAACCCCAGAACATAGTGGACCTCCGGGTCTTCAGGCTCGAACCGCGCAGCTTTTGTCAGCGGAACAAGTGCTTCCCCGGGTCTCCCGACCATGCCCAGGACAGCACCGTAATTGATGAGCGCCGCCACGTAGACGGGGTCGATGGCGAGTGCCTTACGATACTCCACCAGCGCCTCATCGTAGCGGCCCTCGGCCCGAATGACCTCGCCCAGGGAGCCGTGGGCGATGAAATTGTTCTCGGTGACCTCGTTGGCGTGACGGAACAACGTCCCACTGTTCTTCCAGTAGGATACTTGCCGCGCTGTCAGGACCACCAGGACGGCGCCCGCCGCGCAGCAGATCACCAGCCATGCGGGCCGGGCCTTCGGCCACCGCTCGATGGCGCCGGCGACGGTCCACGCCAGCATGATGGAGAGCCCAATGCCGGGAAGGTAAGTATAGCGGTCCGCGCGAGCCTGTTCGCCCACCTGCACGATGCCGATCACGGGCAAAATCGCGATCGCATACCAGAACCAGCCGACGGCCAGATAGGGACGTGTCCGGATGGTGAGCAGCACCAGCAAGGTGATCCCCACCAGCACCAGGATGGAGAGCACTACCTGCCATGCCGGCGGCGCGGCAAGCATCGGATAGAAGACCGCCAGCCGGCTGGGCCAGATGGTCTTGGCTAGGTAAACCGCTCCTGAAGTCACGGCGTTCGCGAGGCGCGTACCCAACGGCCAGGCATCCAGGGAGCGTACGGCGTTTCCTCGATTCTGGACGTAGAACGTCACGGCGGACATCGCCATAGCCATTGCCAGGAAAGGTAACTTTTCCCAGATCAGGATTCGCATTGCCTGGCGGCTGAAGATCCCCCGCGGCGTCTCCACGGAAACCCGCCTGAGCGGCCAGACATCCAGCAGAGCGAGAATCAAGGGCAGGGTCACCACCATCGGCTTGGCCGTGAATCCCAGACCATAAAGCGCCAAAGTCAGCAGGTAGGCGCCGGATTTTCGCTGCCGCGCGTAACGCGAGTAAGAGCAGAGAGCCAGCATCCAGAAGAGCGCGCTGAGCACGTCCTTACGCTCCGACACCCAGGCGACCGACTCCACGTGTTGCGGATGCATGGTGAAAAGAAACGCCACCACGGCGCTGGGGAAGACGGCACCCGTCAGACTCTTCAAGAGCCAGAAGAGGAGCAGCGTGCTGGCCGCGTGGATCAGGACGTTGGTGACATGCTGGGGACCGGCTCCCCGCCCGAAGAGTTGAACATCCGCCATCATGGAAATCCAGGTAAGTGGAAACCAGTTGGCGCCTTCCGTGGCCGTAAATGCCCACCGCAGGTTGTTCCAGGTGAGCCCTCCGGTTACATGGCGATTCAGGATGACGTATACCGGATCGTCGAAGTTGACAAAATCGAAGTGGCGAACCGGGGCATAAACGGCCAAGGTAAGCAACAGCAGGCACCCGGCAACCCACACTTCCAGCCGATTAGCACGCCAAAGTGCTCCGCGATGATTCAAAGGCCCGCCTCACCCCGCCAGTATACAACGGGTGTTTCGCGCGTCATGGCAGGGAAGCCGGCGAGTTGATCCGCATCACTTGCACATGGCCCCAGGGCCCGGCGACGGTGTCGACGGAGTGATAGTGCGCGTGTAAGTAGGCGTTGACTTCGGCCATGGGGATGCGGGCCGGGTCGCTGCCGGGCCAAAGTGCGAGCACGGCTTCCGGAGGGTAGTCTTCGTAAATCAGCCAACGCGGCGGCGCCGCTTCCAGTTCCCGGATGGCGCGCCGCTGGTCTTCGACAGTCATCATCCCCGGCTGCATCAACGGGTAGTAAGTGGGGTTTCGGGCATCGAGGAAGTAATATGCCGACGGCATATAAGGAAACGAAAACAGCGAATCGCCCGGTTGGACCCAGCGCTCCAAGCCGGCCAGAAACTCGCTCTCGTCGACGGGGGCGCGGACATCGCCGACGCGCGTCTCGCGCGGCTCATACTCCAGGGCCGCTATTCCCTTGGTGGCCAGCGAGGCAAACGATGCCAGCAGCACCACGACGCAGAACGAGAGCCGCTGCCAGGGAGCAGTCAGGCGGTAGAAGAGGAGCGCGCAGAGAAACCACGGGAGCGCCAAGGTATGCAACAGGGCGTCGGAGGTCCAACGCGGCCAGGCGGCCAGAACCAGCGCCGCCGCGACTGCCAGGAGCGGCACGATGGCGGCGAAATCGGTGCGATTTTGCTGGCGGCGAAAATAGAGCAGCCAGCCGATTATCGCGGCGGGCGGCAAGATCGCCGGCAACAGCGAGAACAAGAATGCCACCATGCCCAACCATCCGGCGCCATCGACCCCGGCCGGCCCCGCCATGAGCAGCCCACCATAGAAAACGCGGTTGGCCTGGGTGTAGTTGGTGCTTGTCCAGCGCATGGATTGGAGCATGGGAAGCAAGGCGTGCCCGTGTTGCAGGCAAGCCGCCGCGATGGCTGCCGGCAATGCACCGCCGCCCAATAACGCCAGCCCGCCGCGCGCATCGCTCCGTGCGCTCCAGAGAAGCAGAGGTATGGCGATTACCAGCATGGAGGGAGTGGCACAGGCGGCGGCGACAATCAGAAACCCGCAGGCTGCCCAAAGCCAGCGGTTCCCGGTGCGCTGCGCGCGGCCCGCCAACAGGATGGCGCCCATGGAGAGTGCGCCGCTGTCCCAACGGTGGTTGACGTTGAGTTGCCGGAGCCTGACCTCGTAAGCCAGAAAGGCGACAGCGGTACCGGCCGAATAGAGTAAGCCGGCATATCGAGAGCTGAGGTAATAGACGGCGCAAGCCAGGAAGGCGGCGTCGAAGATCGGCGGCAGGCGCATCGCCGCCAGGCTCATACCGCTCCACAATGCCAGCAAGCCTTCTATCCAGAAGGAGAGCGGGCCGGCGATGGTGAAGAAATCGCGGTACGGCTGGTGGCCCAGAGCTACCAGCCGACCGCCTTGCAGGTAAAGTCCTTCATCCCCGAAAATTCGCAGGACGTCGCCGGCTACCCAATACAGGTACAGAAAGGAGAGAACGAATAAGGCGGGTCCAACCAGCCATTTCAGGCGTTTCCATTGCCGGATCATCTGCGGGAGGGGAGAGACGGAGGGGCGGACAAAAAGAACGAGGGACCGATGTTCATATGGTACACCGGTCCCCGAGTTGATGAGTTAGAAACCAAAAAAACTGGAGGTTAGACCTTCTTGCGGCGAGCAAGCAAAGCCAGACCGACGAGTCCGCCACCGATCATCATCAAAGAAGCCGGCTCCGGAGTGGTAACCGTCGGAGAATAGGTGTAAGAACCCGTAAGACCAAAGCCGTCCGAACCGCCGTTCGTCAGTCCGCCGGCGACCCAACTGGAAGAGCCAACGATGCTGAACGAAAAACCAGATGCCGTAAGTGGGTTGCTCTCCGTGCACAGGATGTGTGTATCATCGGTCTCGGCGCAAACCACCGGGCTGGCGGGAGTCTGTCCGACGACGCCGCCGTTGTCAGTAGTTGAACCATTCGATCCGCTGGTGGGGTTCGACGAGCTCGAGGTCGTGAGCCCGGTAGCGCCGGAAAAGCCGTTTAGCGTATAGCTAAAGTCCACAGTGTTGGTCTGCGGGGGCGCCGAAATGCCCTGCGAGAAACTGTTGCTAATGGTAAATGCCACCGAGGTTATAGTATCGCCTGCCGGGACGCCGCCCACCGTGCACGTGAAAACAATGCCACTAAAGGTTGCATTGGTCCCGCCTGCGGAAAAGGTCGCCGGGTTGCCGGTGCCAGTCGACGGGCAGGAGATAAAGGTTGCGTTAGCCGTCGAGATGCAGAACAGGGCTACGACCAACAAGCCCAAGAGTTTCTTCGTCATGTGGTAAAGCTCCTTCCTCCGTATCAAATTGAATTCCGCCTTGCGTCATCAAGCCACAAACATCAAAT
>CAZARO010000177.1:0-8157 GCA_964487165.1 uncultured Solibacteraceae bacterium
GATCTACCGCTCCCTCGCGGTCGCGGCTCGGTAGGCCCTGGCAAACACAGAGGCGCCCTTCCGAGCCGCGCGCGCTAGGCTCGCTGTTCTTCGAATATTGCAACTCCCTCTTCAGCCCCGCTGGTGCGGCTGCCGGATTCACTGCCCCGGGGCGCCCGCTTTTATTCTGTCTTCTGACTTCTGACTTCTGACTTCTGACTTCTGCCTTCTATTCCCTCTTCGCCAGTGCCGCCTCGTAAGCTTTAATGCTCTTCTCCAGCGCAGCCATCAAATCGTTATCGTGCCGGCCGGTAGCGATTTCGAGACCGCGGCGCGCCGTCCGCACCGCATCCTCCAGCCGTCCCGTCTGCGCGTACACCGAGGAGAGCATCCCCAGCAGCGCCGGCTCGCCGCTTCCGGCCGCCTTCTCCAGGTAGGGGATCGCCTCACCTAAATGCCCCGTGGCCGCCAGCAAGCGACCCATCGCCGAATTCAACGGGAGCGAGTCCGGCTCGCTCTTCAGCGCCTGCGCGAAGTGTGGGATAGCATCCTCCATGCGGCCCTTCTCAATCAGCGCGCCCCCCAGATTCGCGTGGATCGCCACCGAGTCCGGCGCCTTTTCGAGCGCCTTCTGAAAGCGCTCGATAGCCTCGTCCAGCTTGCCCGACCGCGCCAATCCCACCCCTAGATTGGCGTTGGCCTCGGGATCGTCGGGGCTGATTTGCACGGCCTTCCGCGAATACGAAATCGATTCCTCCAGCCGGCCCGCGCTGGCCAGCGCGTTGCCCAAATTGCTGTACGCCTTGGCGTCCCACGGGCTCAGCTCCAGCGCCTTCTGGAGTAGCGGGATGGAGTGTTCCAGGTCCCCCGCCTGAGCGTCGAGGATGCCGAGGTTGGAGTAGCTGTCGGCATAGTCGGGCTCCAGTTCCATGGCTTTGCGATATTCCGCCTCCGCTTCCGCCCTACGGCCTGTCGCCGCCATGGCGACTCCCATATTGTTGTGCGCCTTGGCGTCGTCCGGGCTGAGCTCCAGCGCCTGCTGCCAGGTAGCCACGGCCTGCCGATATTGCGCCTTGTTGCCCATTTCCGTCGCGATGTCGAAGAGGCGATAGAATTCCGTGGCTTGCGGATCGATCTTCGCGATCCCGTCCGCCGGCACGTTGACGAACTCGGGAATGTTCACGGCACGGTTGGCCGCGGTGGAGTTCTCCACCAGAATGGCCGGGCTGTCCTCCCCGTTCTCGTCAATATGAGTAAGGTACATCTGGGTGTACGCCGAGCGCGCCTTGGAAGAGAACACCAGCCACCGCCCGTTGGGCGAGAAACTGTGCCAGGAGTTCATCAGCCTGGTGTTGGAGTGCAGAAGCCGCGCCGTGCCGCCGCCGAACGGCACGATATATAACTGGCTGTCGGGGCGCATCAGCAGGCCGTTCCCGCACTCCACGAACACAATCCAGCGGCCGTCCGGCGAGACCTTCGGAAAGTTATTGCTCTTGCCGTTTTCGGAAGCGCCTGCGATGCGCTCCGCCACCCCGCCTTGGCCATCGTGGAATGGAATGCGGTAGAGATCGTATTGGATCTGGGTTTCGTTAGGATCGTTGGCGAATGCCGGTGCCGGCCGGCCCGGAGGGTAGGGATCGCGCGCTTCGGCGCGGCTGAAAATCAGATACTTCCCGTCCGGCGACCAGAAGGCTGACCCCTGCACATAGCGCGGATCGTCGGCGCCCGGCAGAGGCCGCAGTTTCCCGGTCTCCTGGCTATAGTACGCCAAAATGCCGCGCGTGGGATAGAAGACCTGGCCGAAGCGATAGTCGTTGTACCCCGCGTTAAAGAAGCGGTCCGCCAGTCCGCGCACCAGCCCGCTGGTCTGATGGGCCGATTGCGTTTTGGGATCCTCGATGGTGGTCACCACGTAGCGGCCGTCGGGCGAGATCTGCGACATGAAGCCGAATCGCTTGACCGCGGGCGCGGAGCTCTTGCCGGCGTCGCGATCCTGGAACGAGCTCCAGCGGATCACATCCCGATTGCGAATCGTCATGTTCCTGGCCACGGGAACCATGGCGTACAGGCCCTTGTCGTTCTGCGGCCCGTCCACGTCCAGCCCCATGGTGCGGCCATCGCGCGAAAAAGAGTGGCAGTTCGCGCAAGTGGGGAGGTTGTCCATCACGACCTTACTTTGGGGTTCGGCAATGTTGCGCAAGCGCCACTTCACCAGGTGAATCGCCGACGCCGGCAACGGCTGGATCACGCCCTTCTCGGTGGGCGAGACGATCAGCGGCACGTCGCGGTAAAAGATGGGGGCGCCCACGGGATCTTTGGACGTCGCGATGGTGACACGGCCGAACGAGACCGCCTGACTATCGCGCGGGGTGCGAAAGCCGCGGATGGCGATGGTGACCGGCGACTGGCTCGATCCCTTCTTAAGCGCCGCCCACAGGGCCGCGTCCGGCTTCCAGGTGTGCGCCGCCGCCTGCTCGGCAGTGAGAGTGGGCGGCACGGCGCCGACGCATTCGGGGTCGGATTCCCCCACCGTCATAAGGGCACCGCTGGAAACGATCTCCACCGTGTCCTTGCGGCCGGGCAGCGCGAATTCAATGCGCCAGGAGGCCGCGGACATATCGGCATCGCGCCAGAGAAATGTGGGGGCGGCGATATCGGGTGGAAAAACGGAGCCTTCCGCGGGGTAGTCGATGAAGATCGGAGCAACGCGTCTCGCCTGCGGCATGGCCGGAGCGGCCGCGATCGCCAGGGCCAGCAGGGCGCAGAGTGCGAGCCAAACGACGCGGCGGCGGTGGACCGGCTCGCTCAGCGGCAAGCGGTCCGCGAATACCAAGAGCGGGAAAAGCATCGGTACGGCGCGAACAAGAGGGCCACTTAGCGGCGCCCCATGGCACGAGTCTAACACCATGCGGCAGGGGCGCAATCCATGGAGTCTGAAATTTGAGAAGCTAAGTGGCGGGCTGAAGCCCACCCCACCGGTGGCGCGGGCTTCAGCCCGCGAACAGCCGCCTGAAAGGCGCCCTGCTGAGGGAGTTGCAAAATTCGAAGAACCGCTTGCTTGCGCGCGCGGCTCAGAATGGCGCCTCTGTGTTTGCCAGAGCCTACCGAGCCGCGACCGCGAGGGAGCGGTCGATCAGTCAAATATTGCAACTCCCTCGCCGTCAGTTCGCGCTATGCCGCTCCTCCTATTCCACCTCGATCGCCATCGTACGGCGGACCGTCGCGCCGCTCTGCGAAGCTACCACCGCGATCTCATACACGCCGGGATCGAGGCTGCCGAACGGAATCCGGCTAGCCACCCGCATCGAGCCGTCGGCCTCCGCCGCGGGCAGATTCGGCCGTACCGAGGTCACAATTTGCCCATTGTGGGAAATCGCGATCCGCACCTCGGGGCTCGCTCCCGGGCCGGGATACAGAACGAAATAGACGCCCTCGGCCGCGCCGCCAGACTTCAGGATGGTAGCGTTCATCTCCGGCGTGACCTTGCCGCCCGAGAACTCCAGCGGGTCCGTAACATCGCGATCCTCGCCGGCCGGCTGCACGCTGCGGGCGAGCAGCAGATCGCTCAATGCCACGCGCGTCTCTGCCCCGGCGGCAGGCACCACCAGCGAGACTCTGCGCGTGCTGGCGGCATCCCCGTCCCGGTCGTCCGCCACGGCCTCCACTTGATACCGCCCCGGCGGAAGCCGCAGCGGCAGCGTGACGGTCACCTCGCCCCGTTCGAAGTCCGCCCGCTTCTCCGCGGGGGCTTGAAACAGCAAATCGCGCGAGATCTTACGCACCACCTGGTCCTGCTCGTCCTTCACCAACGCCAGGAACGACACGTGGATGCGAAACTGCTTGGCCTGCGCCTCCTCCGTAAAATGCAGCGCCCGGCTGGGGACCGAAAATACGGCCCGGCACTCCGTCTCCCCGGCTGCCGCGCGGAAGGCCAGCACGCCGGCATGAAAATCGAAGGCACGCGGCAAAGGCTGGCGGTCCAGCACCGCCAGCGCGGCCATCTCGAAAGGCGCCACGGACTCGCCGTCGAGTACCGGCAGCGCGAAATATCCTTTGCGGCTTTGCAACTTGAGGCCGGGCTTCCGCGTACGCACTTCGATGGTGCGAAAGTGACCATCGTAATTCGAAGATGTGGGGGCATAAGTTGCCTCATAGTGCGCCCGCACTTCTTCCATCACGCGGCGCAGGGGCACGCGCGGGTCATTCGTATCGGTAATTGAGAATCCGCCAGTATCTTCCGCCAGTTCACGTAGGTTTTCCTGATAGTTAGTGGGCATCACGGACGGACCGCTGTTATGCTCGACGTGCTGCAGCGCCTGGTTAGTCAGGCCGGATAGTCTCACCTTGGACAGGGTATCCAGCCCGCTAGGGTCCACAGTATAAAAAGAGATGTTAGCGCGATTAGCGGCGCTGACCATGGCGCGATAGCGCTCCGGCTGCTCGGGAGGCACAATTAATCCTTCGGAGAAATAGATGATAGTCTTCCGGCCTGGGAGTTGTGCCTGCACATGAATCAATTGTTCCAGCGCGTCGATCGATAAGTTGCCGGCCTGGTTGGAGACTACCGCGATGGCAAGTTCATCCATCTCCCGCTCCTTCCTGAGGTATTGGGCATACCCCGAGTCGGGTGCGACGGGGCCCCGCTCCTCAGCCGACCCGGGCCGGAGCGCCTGAAACTGCGTAGGATCGGGCCCGATGCTGTTGAGCCGCGCAATGATAGCCTCCATATCCTTCGCGAACCTCTGATAAGCGCCGCTCGCCGCCCGGTCGACAGCCTGGTTCAGGAGATTGAGATCGTTGGTGTACTGCTGCAGCAGCGCCAGCCGGTGGTTGAGAGTAAATACGCCGGTGTAAGTGTCCGGTCCGGACTCACTCGCCAGAAAGTCTTTGGCGGCCTGGGTTGCCTGCCTCCTGCTCTCCGGCCCCAGTCCTTCGAAGACCAGAGAGACAACATTAATCTGACTAAGATCCGCATATCGCGCCGCGCCGCCGGCCGCACGCGCCGGCACGGCCGCATCCTGATGCGCGGGCTCCACGCGCCCATCGCGGTACCGAAAACTCCGAAGCTTCTGCTGAACTCCATCCTCCAGGATTTCTATATCTTCCGGGCGGAGATCGGTAACCAGCTTCTGGTGCTTGTCCCGCGCGATGAAATCGAGCAGCACCTCCTGAGTGGTGGAACGTATAACTATCTGAGGATCGCCCGGCGGCTGACTCTTCTGGGCGACTCCTGTGGAGATGGCGAACGCGGCAAGAATGGCGATGGGCCGGTGCGACATAGCACCTCCTAAGAAGAGTATACGATAGCCCGGGCCGCGCCACGCAAAGTTCGTTGAAACGCTCTTTGGCTCGCAGCCGTAGTCACTAGAAAAGGAGTCGTCAGGATGAAATTCGCGGGCTTCTTAGTGTTGCTTACATCCGCCGGTGCTATCCAGGCGCAAAGTTGGGACTCCAGCGGGAACGGCCTGCTGAAAGGCCAGTACTATTTCCGGCAGATTTACTATGAGGTCTCGGACAAATATGGGGACCTGAACAGCGAGGGAAGCACCTATGGCACAGTTACATTCGATGGAAACGGCAACTACTCCATGTCCGGCCAGTA
Source organism: uncultured Solibacteraceae bacterium (assembly GCA_964487165.1). Classification (GTDB taxonomy): domain Bacteria; phylum Acidobacteriota; class Terriglobia; order Bryobacterales; family Bryobacteraceae; genus PALSA-129. The sequence goes on from CAZARO010000177.1 coordinate 5,582, forward strand.
TTATCAAAGCGGGATCATTAACCTTTCCGGACCGTTCAGCACTCGTGGAACGTATTCCATCTCCGCCTCCGGCTACGGCTTCATCGGTGGACCGTGTTTCGATGAGCCCCCTTTAGGAATCAACTGTCCAGCGACGCCGACTCCAATTTACGGGCTGGTTTCGGCGCAGGGCATCTTCGTCGGCGGTTACGCGAACGGTGACTCCGAGAACATATGGGTGTCGGCGCCGCTCGCCAGTCCGGCGCCCACCGCATCCAGCTTCACCGGCTCCTGGACGTGCGCCGCTTTCGATCTGTCGATCGGCATCCCGAATTACGCCCTGAGCTTTATGTTTACGCTCAACCCGGACGGCAACGGTAACCTGAACGCCGCGGAAATCGCTGGATATGAAGGATCGAGCACCTCGCCGATCACGCAGAATGTCAGTGGGCTCACTTACACCTTCGGCAACGGCTTCGCGACAGCCACATTTCCGCCAGGTCCCATCGTTCCCGTGGGAAATGCGCTCATAGCCGGGCAGAAATACTTCTACTTTTCCGCGGACGGCAACTTCCTGTTCGGCGGATCGCCCAATTCGTACGACATGATCGTGGGGGTGAAGACCAGTGCCGGTACGCCGGCTCTTTCGGGGCTCTATGCTCAGGCCGGTTTCGATGAAGTTGGAGGCAGTCTCGATTCCTGGCTCGGGTCGTTTAACGTCATCGGCGCCGCTCCCCAGACGATTCTGGGGCATCGGCGGACCACGTATGGAACCGGCGCCCTTACCGAAAACACTTACAGTGGGACCATCTCGCTCGCGGGTAATACCTTCAGTAACGCCAATGCGAATTACGTCGTAGGGGACGGAGGAGCGGTGCTTATCACCTCCGGAATCGGCCCTAACTTAGGCCTAAGTGTGGCCTTGCAGGCGCCCACGCCAGCGGCCGCCACCGGGGTCTTTCTGAATCCCACCGGCATCGTAAACGCCGCCAGCAACGCGCCGTTTACCGCCAGGATCGCCCCCGGGGAACTCCTGACGATGTACGGCTCGAATCTGGCGTCCTCCACGCTGACCGCCGGCATTCCGTTTCCCACCACCGGGCTCGGCGGCGTCCACGTAACCATCGGCGGATTGCCGGCAGCTATCTATTATGTAAGTCCCTCGCAGATTTCGGCGATTGTCCCCTACAGCGTGACGGTCGGATCGGTGGTCGAGATCCAGGTGACCAACGATATCGGCTCTTCCAACATAGTGACGAACTACGTTTCGGCCACCGCGCCGGGAGTCTTCACGCAGAACCAGAAGGGCACCGGGTACGGAGAGATCGAGCACCTGGGCATCGGAAATTCCGTGGCGCCTGTGGGATCGGTGGTCAGCGACGCCAGCCCTGCGATGCCAGGCGAGACTCTGGCCGTCTATCTCACCGGACTGGGCGCCGTCTCACCGGGAATCTCCGACGGCGCCGCGGCACCGTCGGGGCCGCTCAGCTATGCCAGCAATACAATCGGCGTGAGTTTCTCGGGAACCAGCGGGACGAACGGCTTTGCCGGGTTGGCGCCGACTTACTCCGGGCTGTATCAGCTCAACGTGACCGTGCCGGCAGGGCTGGCGGCCGGTCCTAACTTCCTCACCGTCTCAGGCCCGGACTCCTCTATGTCGTATCTGCTGATTCCGGTGGCGGCAGCAGCGAAGTAGGCAGGTTGGCAACCCGCCCGTTTCGCGGGCTGAAGCCCGCGCCACCAAAATGTGTCGATCCGCCCCGGTGGGGTGGGCTTCAGCCCGCCACTTCTCCAAGGCCGGCTGGAAAGCCGGCCTGCAGCCAGGATTGGCTGCCCCACTATAGAGATAATGAGCTCCGAATGGAGCAATTGGATATATAATGGTCGCATATGTCCACAGTAGGTGCATGCTTCAGGGGGATTGTTGGCCCGGCCGGCCTCGGCGCACTGCTGGCGATGACCATTCTGGTCGCCCAGACGTCGCCGCAACGGCCACCGGCGGCGAGCGCGATTACCGCCGATTATCCCGCGGCAGGCTCCATTTTTCCGCCCGATCTGGTCCCGCCGACCATCGAATGGCGCGATGCCGAGCCGCGCGCCAGGCTGTGGGTTATCGAATTTGCATTCGGGGACGGCGCCGCGCCCGTACGCGTGAAAACGTCCGGCCCGCGGCCGCAGATCGGCGCGATCGACGAGCGCTGCGCCAAGGCTGGCGCAGCCGCCCCGACGCTCACTCCCAACGAAGAAGCGGGACATGCCTGGAAGGCCGACGCGGCCACCTGGGGCGAGGTCAAGAAACACGGCGTCTTGCAGCCGGTGACGGTGCGGTTCTTCGGCTACCAGGACGAAAACACGCAGCAGCCGGTCTCCAGTGGGGAAACCACCCTGAGCGTCTCCGCCGACCGCGTGGGCGCGCCCATTTTTTACCGCGACGTGCCTCTGGCGCCGGTAAACTTCGGAGAGCGCGGCGTGATCGCCCCGCTGCCGCCCGAGGCCGTGCCGCTGATCGCGTGGCGCATCATGGACCTGGCCACGGGACGCAGCCGCGTGATGATGGAAGGCCTGCCCACCTGCGCCAACTGCCATTCCTTCGCGCG
>CAZARO010000178.1:0-8141 GCA_964487165.1 uncultured Solibacteraceae bacterium
TATCCCGGCGGTCCGCCGAACCGTCCCTATGACCTCACCGGCTGGACCCTGGCCATGCAGATGGGCGTGCAATACGACCGCATTCTCGACGGCTTCGACGGCCCGTTCGAAAAAATCAACGGCCTGCTGCCGCCGCCCGCCAGCACCGTCAGCGGACCGGCCAGTCCCGCCGGCTATCTCATCAGCCACGAGATCAACAATTCCTTCATCCTGACTAACCGCCTGCTGAAGGCCGGCGCGGACGTCTATTGGATCAAGCAGGAACAGACTGTCGACGGCAAGAGCCTGGGCACGGGCGCCATCTGGGTTCCAGCTTCCGCCGCGGCGCGGCCCATTCTCGAAAAGGCGGCGAAAGAAATCGGCACCCCGGTCTACGCTCTGGCGAAAGCTCCGGCGGGTGACGCCCTGAAGATCAAGCCGATTCGCATCGGGCTCTACGATTCCTACGGCGGCAGCATGCCGTCCGGTTGGACGCGCTGGCTGTTCGAGCAGTACGAAATGCCCTTCCAGTTGGTGTACCCCTCCATGCTGGACGCCGGCGACCTGAAGAGTAAGTTCGATGTGATCGTCTTCGTGGCCGGCACTCTGGGCGGCGGACGCGGTGGACGCGGCGGCGGTGGCGCTCCCGTGGGCGGCGATGCTCCGGCGGCGGCTGCTGCTGGCGGAGGCGATGCGGCCGCGGGTGGTGGACGCGGACGTGGCGGACGGGGCGGCGGAGGTGGACGCGGCGGCAACGCCAACGTGCCCGAAGAGTATCGCGCCACGGTGGGCCGGGTTTCCGAGGAAATTACCGTTCCCGCGCTCAAGAAGTTCGTCGAACTGGGCGGCACGGTGGTCACCATCGGCAGCAGCACCAATAACGCGGTCACAGACTTTGGGCTGCCGGTGAAGAGCTATCTCACCGAAATGGGCACCGACGGGCGGGAGCGTAACCTGCCCGCTGAGAAGTTCTACATCCCCGGATCGCTGCTCAAGATGAACGTGGATAACACCAATCCCTTGGCGTACGGCATGCCCAAGCAGGTGGACGTGTTCTTCGATAACAGCCCGGTCTTCAAACTGGAACCCACGGTAGAAATGCAGCATACTGCTCCGGTAGGTTGGTTCACCGGCAAACAGGTGCTGGATAGCGGCTGGGCCTGGGGCCAGCAATATCTCGATGGCGGCACGGCCGTCGCCGAGACCACCATAGGCGAGGGCAAAGTAGTGCTGTTGGGCCCGGAAGTCAATTTCCGCGATCAGCCGCACGGCACGTATAAGTTGCTCTTTAACAGCCTGTACTACGGGAGCGCGTCAAGCGCGCCGTTGAAGTAAGCTGCCAGCAGAAGCCAAGTGGGGCAGGTTGGCAACCTGCAGCGGGTTGGTAACCCGCCCAGTCCGCACCATCGATGCAGCGGAAGGCCGATTGCCAATCGGCCGCAGGATGCCATCCTGCCCCACTTTGGACGCGCTGTGCCAACCAGAATTGAACAACTTAACGGAGTTTATGGAGAACTGTCAGCTATCAGCATTGTCTCCGCGGCTGACTCTGCGCCCTCCGCCCCCTCTGCGTTCTCTGATTTTGACTTTCTTAAAACTCTGCGTCTCTGCGCCTCTGCGGTGAACTGATCTTTACCTTCCACGGAACCGATCGATCACCCGACGGTCCCGCTTGGAGGGCTTACCATCCCGGAATCGCTCGAATACGGGCATCGACTTGCGTTCTTCCGCCGCCTTCAGGCGCAGTTCCCGGCTTTCCTCGCTCTCCCGGTAGAGTGTCTGCGCTACCGGGGCGGGGCCGCGCATTTCACTTAGCTCCAGGACCTCGACTTGAAACTCGCCGCTATCGTTCTTGATGCGTAATAGGTCGCCGATCTTTACCTCGCGCGCCGGCTTGGCGGGCTGACCGCGGCATTCGATCCGGCCCAGGTCGCAGGCGTGCGCGGCGATGGAACGCGTTTTGAAGAATCGCGCGGCCCACAGCCACTTATCCATTCTTACTCCGGTCATGGTTTGTAAGTGATCGTTCCCGCGCGAATTACTAAGTGGACCTTCGACAGGGCAGTAATATCTTTCGCCGGATCGCCGTCGAGCACCACCAGGTCCGCGTCCATCCCCGGGGCAATCCGTCCGCTATGGCTGGCGGCTCCGAATCTCCGCGCAGGCGCCGTAGTCAGGGACGCCAGAATTTGCGCAAAAGTCATGCCGGAGCGCGACATCAGGGTATATTCGAGCGCGGTGTCGTAATGGTCGGTGTAGCCGACATCGGTGCCGAATAGGACCTCGCCGCCGGCCTGCGAGAATGCGCGCAGTTCGGACTCCATCCTGGCGAGCCAGCCCTCGCGGTCAGCCTCCGGGATGGCGCCTTTGCGGGCTTCGAAGTCGAACAGCGTCAGCGTGGGGATAAGCGCCATGTGAGGGCCTGTGAGGCGCGCGACGAATTCCGGCGTCCAGGGCGGAGAATCGGGCGCGGTATGGGCCAAAATGTCCACGCCGCCAGCGATGGCAGCCTCCAGTCCGGCGAGATTTTGTGGGTGGGCGAAGACCGGCAGACGATGGAGATGCGCTTCCGTGGCAGCGGCGCGAACCATGGCGACGGGCATGTTGTTGACGGTCGCGCCCTGGAACGATCCCGTGAAGAGCTTGATTCCGTCGGCGCCTCGTTGCGCCAGATCCCGCACGCGCGCCGCCGCCTCTTCCGGCGTGGTCACCGCCGGCATAGCGATGTGGTTAGCGGCGAGGAAATCCCGTACATAGATTGGCGCTTCGGTCCACAGCGGTTCCCCCACCGTCAGAATGCGCGGTCCGCGGACCTCGCCTTTTTCGATTCGCCGCCGCAGCGCCAGCGTGTTATCGAGGTTCGAGGCAATATCGAAGACGGTGGTGAAGCCCCACCGATTGAGCATCGCGTCCAACTCCCCGCTCAATTCCGCGGCGCCGGCATCACGGGCGTGGAGAAGGCCGGGGGTGAAGATATGGACGTGGCTGTTCCAGAATCCCGCCGTGACGAACTTCCCGGAACAGTCGATTACCTGGGCGTCCCGCGGAATTCGCACCGCAGTCCGCGGGCCCACGGCTGCGACCCTCCCGTCATGCACCACCACTATGGCGCCGGCGAGCGGCGGGGCATCCGGCGCGCTATATACTGTGGCGCCAGACAGCACCACGTCGGCCGCATGCGAGGATGCGGCCGCGAGCAAGAGTAAGGCCAGACCTGCGCGGGTCATTCCCCTCAGTGTCGCACGCTCCCTTAGTGCTCGTCCGCCGAGGGGCCGTACATGCCCGGAATCGCGATTTCATTGAGGCGCAGATAGACTCCCAACTGCGCGCGATGGTGCACCAGGTGATTCACGAAGCTGCGGATCACTTTGGGGCGGGGCTCGGTCATGGAAAAAATGTCGCCGTAGCGGAACGTCCAGTTCTTTTGCATGGCCTCGTCAGTAGCGCCCGCGAGTGCGGCGCGCCCTTCCTCCACGGCCTTGTCGAAGATCTCGAGCAGTTCCGCGGTGGATGACGCGATGTGGGGCTTATATCCCGGCTGCATCTCGAGAAGCTCGCTCTCCAGGGCCAATTTCGGCCATCCCGGCAGTTCCGCCACATGGGTGGCGAGCCGTTCGAGAGACATTGACTTGGGGTGCGGCTGGAAGCCGCGGTGAGCATCGTCCAGCGGGACGCGCTCCAGCAGCTTGCGCGTATTCTTCACTTCTTCTTCGTAATCGACGGTGAGCGTTTGGCAGGTTGTCATGTCGAAATCCTACCAGGCATTGCGGACACCTTCTGTCCTCGATAAATGGCACACTGGTTACATGATGGAGACTTCCGCGCGGCTGCTCCGGCTGCTCTCCGTCTTTCAGGGGCGCCGGGATTGGCCGGGGGCCGACCTCGCCGGCCGGTTGGCGGTCACCAGCCGCACCTTGCGCCGCGATATCGACAAGCTGCGCACGCTGGGTTATCCGATTCACTCCACTTCGGGCGCGGAAGGCGGGTATCAACTCGGCGCCGGCGCGCAAATGCCGCCCCTGCTGCTGGATGACGATGAGGCCGTGGCTGTGGCGCTGGGGTTGCGGTTCGCCGCCACGGGCAGCATCGAGGGTGTGGAAGAGGCGTCGGTGCGCGCGCTGCTCAAGATCGAGCAGATTCTGCCGCCGCGATTGGGACGCCGGGTGGCGGCGCTGCAGGCGATGGTGGTGACTCCGGTGGGCGAAGGTGCGGCGGTGGATGCGCGCACGCTCGCCACCATCGCCGGCGCCTGCCGCGAGCACGAAATGCTGCGCTTCCGCTATCGTGATCGTGTCGGGGCGGCGAGTGCGCGGTCGGTGGAGCCGCACCGGCTGGTGAACACCTGGCGGCGCTGGTACCTGGTGGCGTGGGACACCGCGCGCAAAGACTGGCGGACCTTCCGGGTGGACCGCATGGAGCGGTGCGCGGTGGCGGCGGGATCCCGCTTCCTTCCCAAGGAGCCCCCGGTGCGCGATCTGGCCGCGTACGTGACGCGTTCCGGCATCAACGCTCGATGCCGCGCCCGCCTCAAGCTGTTCGCGGCGGCCGCGGCCGTCGCCGAGCGCTTGCCGCCGTGTATCGGACTGATTGAGGCCATCGACGAGCAGAGCTGCTTCTTCGAAACGGGCGCTTCCACCTACGAGAATCTCGCCATGCACCTCTCGCTGGTGGGCGCGGACTTCGAGATCATCGAGCCCGTGGAACTGGTGGAGGAGGTGCGGCGGCTGGCGGAGCGGTACCGGCGGGCGGCCGGCTAGTTTATTATAGTCTCGAAAAGATGCCTGCAACGGTACTGCTGGAAGATATTGTCGAAGCCTTGGAGTTGGCCTCCGACGAGGCCCACTGGTTCGTGGACCTGGAGAATGGAGAGGTGCATGGGGTCTCGAAGGAACTGCTGAATTCGGCGGAGGAAGCCGCCGATGAAGACGAGGAACTGGATATTCCCGCGTGGCAGAAGGACGAATGGACCATCGAGAAGCGAATCATGTTCCACCGCAAGAATTTCGAGAGGCTGCCCACAAAGTTCGACGTCCACGAGTGGCAGATCATGAGAGACTTCGCGGACTCGGTACAGAATCCGCAGATTTCGCGGGAACTGCAGGACGCAATCCACGGCGCCGGAGCGTTTCGCATGTTCAAGAGTGTCATTCGCCGGCTCAAGATAGAGCAGCAATGGTACGCCTTCCATCTCGAGACGCTCAAAGAGATCGCGCGGGAATGGTGCCAGGAACATGGCGTCCTCTGGAAGTAGATCGGCGCCCGAGGCCGGCTTCGCAGTGGCGTTAGAATCAAAAGCTATGGAACCGAAGGCCGACGTCTCCATGGCCGAAACCGTGGCGTCGAACAGCTTGGCGGGAAGTCCGGCGGCGGACGTTTCCCGTGTGAGCGCCGTGAGCAGCGCGAGTGAGGATGAAGGCCGCTTCCTCCCCGGCACGCTTCTCGGCGGCCGGTATCGCATCCTCACGCTGCTGGGCCGCGGCGGCATGGGCGAGGTCTACCGGGCGATGGACCTGACGCTGGGCCAATCGGTGGCGCTCAAGTTTCTGCCCCCGGAGGCGGCGCAGAATCAAGGCCTCCTGGAGCGCTTTCACGGCGAGGTGCGCGTGGCGCGCGTGGTCTCCCACCCCAATGTCTGCCGCGTGTACGACATCGGGCAGGTGGAAGGCATGCCGTTCATTTCCATGGAGTACGTGGATGGTGAAGATCTCGCGTCGCTGCTCACGCGCATCGGCCGCCTGCCCGCCGACAAGGCCGTCGAGGCGGGCCGCGAATTATGCGCCGGGCTCGCCGCCGCGCACGATCGCGGCGTGATCCACCGCGATCTGAAACCGCAAAATATCATGATCAACAAACGCGGCGAAGTGGTGATCATGGATTTCGGCCTGGCCGCCATCGCCGGCGAGTTGACCGGCGCCGAGGCGCGCAACGGGACGCCGGCTTACATGTCCCCGGAGCAGATCAAGGGACAGGTGGTCACCGCCAGGAGCGATATCTACGCTCTCGGCCTGGTGCTGTACGAGCTCTTCACCGGCAAGCGGCCCTTCGAGGCGCACAGCCTGCGACAACTCGTGGACCTGCAGGAAGCCGCGCAGCTGACCAGCATGACGTCGGTGGCGGCGGACATCGACCCCGCCGTGGAGAAGGTCATCCGCCGCTGCCTGGATCCCGATCCCGCGAAGCGGCCCGCCTCGCCGCTCAAGGTCCTCGCAGCGCTGCCGGGCGGAGACCCGTTGGCCGCCGCGCTGGCCGCAGGAGAGACGCCGTCGCCGGAGATTGTTGCGGCTGCCGGAAAAATGGAGGGCATGCCGCGCCGGTACTCCATTCCCTGCCTGGCACTGGTGGTGCTCTTCCTTCTGGCCACCATCCCGACGCGCCAGGCGCACACCGCCATGGTGCATGGCGGGCTCGATCAGGCGCCGGAGGTGCTGGCGCATCAAGGCCGCGAAATCGCCGCGGAGTTTGGCTATCCGGCAAAGCCGGCCGATACCGCCGTATGGCTCAATCATCGCGGGGTCTTCTTCTTGCAGCGCCGGCCCGAGCCTCATAATTGGGATCAGTGGCTCTCGTGGGAACCCGCTATCAATGCGTTGTACCGCGAGAGTCCGCTGCCCATGGAAGCCGGTCCGATGGGCCGTGTCGATGGCCTGCATCCGCCGCTAACTGTCCCGGGCATGTCGCGGATGGTGCTCGATGGCAACGGCCGCCTGACCGAATTCACGGCCATACCGCAGCCCACCCAGCCGGATCTCGCGCCACCCATCGCGCCGGAAGCAATCTTCCGCGCCGCGCGTCTCAATTTCGCAGCCTTCACCGAAACGAAACCGCTGAACCTGCCCGCCACACCTTTCGACCAGTGGCGCGCGTGGATCGGTCCGCATCCACATTTTCCGGACATGCAATTGCAAGTCGAGGCCGCCTGGTGGAAGGGCCGGATCGTGAGTGTTCAGGTGCTCTACCCCTGGGCGCAAAAATCCGCGGCGCCGCCGGCCGCATCCAGCCTCCGGCCGCGAGACGTCTGGATTCGCGTGACCATGACGCTGGCCGCATTCTTCATCATTCTGATGGCGCGCCGCAACTGGACGCTCGGACGGGCCGACCGCGTCGGCGCATTCCACATCGCCCTGGCCAGTTTCCTCTTCCAGGCGGGCGCGTGGGCGGGCATGTTTCATCTCGTGCCCACGGCCGGGATGGCCGATATTTTCGTAAACGCGGTGGCCGGCTGGCTGTTCGGCGCGGCCATCCTGTGGTTCTGCTATCTGGCGCTCGAACCCGAAGTCCGCGCGCGCTGGCCGCACTCCATCGTCACCTGGAATCGCGTGCTGGCCGGCAGATGGTTGGATGCCCAGGTAGGCTCGCACATCCTCATCGGCGCCGCGGTCGGGTCGGGACTCTGGGTATTCTTCAAAGTGGTCCTGCTGGTGGTATCGCGCAACCTCCAGCCCACCGACACGGACGTGTCCCTGAACGCGCTCCTGGGCGCGCGCCATTGGATCGGCCACCAGGCGGCGAACGCGCAAGACGCCCTGAGCCTCGGCCTGTTCGTGTTCGTGACTCTATTCGCGATGCGCCAGTTTCTGCGCAAGGAATGGATGGCAGCCATCGCCGCGGCGGCCCTGTTCACCATGGCGCAGACCGACGTACAGGGGCCCGACTGGTGGCTGGTCGGGTCCATCTATCTGGCGGCGGTCTCTGCCTTGATCTACGTGCTGTTGCGTTTCGGCCTGGTGTCGACTATCGCCGCGATCTTCTTCATCAACGCCGATAACTCGATGGCCCTCGGCGCCGACTGGAGCGCCTGGTACGTCCCCGCGAGTATCGCTACATTCCTCCTGCTGGTGGGTATTTCGGTGTTCGCGTTCTGGCGATCGCTCGGCGGCCGGGCGCTGATCGCGGAGCCGTAATGGCGAGGTGCGCTTGCATTTGGCGGGCTGAAGCCCGCGCCACCGGTGGGGTGGGCTTTAGCCCGCCAACAAGTTCCGGAGTGGACTCAACGGCCACCCGGCATCAAAGAATGTATCGACTCAGATCCTGATCCTTGACGATGTCGGCGAGCTGCTTGCGCACGTAGGCGGCATCCACTTTCACCGTTTTTTTCTTCAGGTCGGGTCCGGCGAACGAGACGTCTTCCAGCATCTTCTCCATGATGGTGTGCAGACGGCGCG
>CAZARO010000179.1:0-8132 GCA_964487165.1 uncultured Solibacteraceae bacterium
TTCCTCGAAGCGCATGTCGTCGGACGCGGCGGCCATGCGCGTACGCAGGTCGCGGGCCAAGTCGGCGTGTCGGCCGTCGAGGAACAGACGCACGTTGCGGACGGCGGCGGCGTAAGCATCGTCGGTGGTGAGGCCTTCCACGCACGGGCCCAGGCAGCGGTGGATGTGAAATTGCAGACACGGCTTGGGATGGAAGCGGGTAAGGTCCACCTTGCAGGATGGCACCAGGAAATGGCGATGGATGAAGTGCACCAGGCGATGCGCCAGGTTGCCGGGAAAGTAGGGGCCGTAATAGGTGGCGCCGTCTTTGCGCAGGCGGCGCGTAACGTAGACGCGCGGGTACTTTTCCTGCGTCATCTTGATGTAGGGGTAGGTCTTGTCGTCGCGCAGCAGGATGTTGAAGCGCGGCTTGTATTGTTTGATGAGGTTGTTTTCGAGCGCCAGCGCCTCTTTTTCGTTGTCTACCAGGATGTAGTCAAGGTCGCGCGCTTCGGAGATGAGCGTCCCTGTCTTGACGTCGGCCAGCTTGTCTTCCAGGAAGTAGCTACGGACGCGATTGCGAAGGTTCTTCGCCTTGCCGACGTAGATCACCCGCCCGCCGGCATCCTTGTACAGATACACTCCCGGCGAGAAGGGAAGTTGCGCTACCTTGTCGCGGAGTTCCATCGCAGGAGGGCTATAATTTGATTATGTCACGCTGGATTCCGGGGCTGCTGCTGGCTGGGTTGTCGCTCCTGCCCATGCCGCTGGCGGCGCAAGATCAGGCCACCCCGCAGACCGATACACAAACCAAGCCGCAACTGGAGCAGCGGACTCCGCCGAAGACCTCCGGCAAGCAAGCCGTTCCAGCGGAGGAAGACAAGTCATTCCTGAGCGAAGCGCATTCCTTCAACCCGCTGCAATCGCAGAAGAGTATCGAAGTGGGCGACGGGTATTTCAAGCTTGGGAAGTATCGGGGAGCGGCCTACCGCTATCAGGACGCCACGCTCTGGAACGACGGCAACGCCGAGGCCTGGCTGAAGCTCGGCAAGGTGCAGGAGAAGCTCAAGGACACGAAGGCGGCGAAGGACGCCTACACCAAGTATCTGGAGTTGTCCCCGGAGTCAAAGGACGCCCCCGCCGTCCGCAAGAAACTGCAGGCGATGAAATAAGGCGGGCGCCCCGGCGGAGTTTTGCGGCCACGTTTCCAACGGTACGCCTCACGGCGATGGCGAATATGCAGAATCCGGACAATGTCGGGCTTCTCGTAGACGAAGCGAACTCGCCAGTCTCGCACCCGCAACCGGAACTGGCGCCCCTCGCCGGCCAGCATCTTTACATCGCCAAACCCGGATTGGGCAAACCGTTCAATGGCCTCCTCCACCTGGCCACGATCATGGTTCGGTAACTGTTCCAGATCCCTGGCCGCCCGCGGCCGGAAGAGAATTTTCTTCACGACCGCTTCTGTCGAAGCCGCTCAAAAGGGATGTCGGGAGATGCATCCGCCAGTGACGATGCCACCGCGGCGCGCTCTTCCTCCGTTTCCGGCTCGTCGTCCGGTGGCGCCGCCAGCATCGCCAGTTCCACCGGGTCCGCCAACGCCCGCAATACTTTGCGCGCCGCCGGCACGTCACTCTCGGGAATGTGGTCCACCAAGGTGTGCAATTCGTGGCGGTCGATATCGGCCATGATAGCTCCCCTTTAGAGTTTACTCCGTATTCTATAATCGCTCCAGATGCCCTCGTTCCAGCGGCTGGCAACGGCCGCCGCACGCTCCCATTGGCCCGCGCTGACGGCGCTCACCGCGTTGAACGCGTGGATTTGCTGGCGTCTTTTCACCGTCGAGTACACCGATCGCTTCAGTTCCGTCGACGGCGCGTTCGTCTCCATCGCCCGCTATCTCTCGCACCACTGGGGCGACCATTCCTGGTGGCCTCTGTGGCATTGCGGCATGCCTTATGAGGACACCTACGTGCCTCTGTTGCACCTGGTGGTAGCGCTGGCCGCTACTCTCGGCAGAATCTCCGCGGTTCACGCCTATCACATGGTGGTTGGAGCCGCCTACTCGCTGGGGCCGGTGACGCTCTACCTGATGGCAGCGTATCTGGGCGCCGCCCAGGGCAGCGCGTTCCTCTCGGCGTTGACTTACTCGCTGTTCTCTCCCTCCACCTTGCTGATGCCGGATGTCGCCCGCGATGTCGGCGGTCTCCTGTTCAGCCGGAGGCTGCAGGTGCTCACGGTTTACGGCGAAGGGCCGCACATCACTGCGATGACGCTGCTGCCCATCGTCATCCTGGCGCTGGCCTACGCGCTGCATAAGCGCTCGGGACGAGCCCTGGCGCTCGCGGCCCTCGCGCTCGCGCTGGTGTTCCTGATCAACGTACCGGGGACCATGGCCACCGGCCTGGCAGTGTTCTGCTGGATGGCCGTCCAGCCTGCCGGCAGCCGGCGCGCCGCCTGGATACTCGCCGCCGCCGCGGCCGTTCTGGCATACGCCGTTGCCTGCTATGGTATTCCGCCGTCTTCGGAGCTCACCGTGCTGGGAAATATCGGGCGGATGCATGAGGGCTTTTCCGCGGCGGCGAAAATGGTGCCGCTCCTGCTGGCGTTGCTGCTGGGCGCGGTGGCGGGGGCGGGCTATCTGCTTTCCCGCACTCGATTGCCCCTGGCATTGCGGTTCGGGGCGGTCTATTTCGCTCTCACCGCCGCACTGGTGCTTACCGCGGCCCCGAAGAAGTTCGAATTGCTGCCGCAGGCCGGCCGTCTGCAACTCGAAATGGAAATGGGCGCCTGCCTCATCGCGGGAGCCATCGGCTGGTTCGTATATTGCCGCGCGCCCTGGCGTCTACGGCTGGTTTTGCTGCTGCTTCTGGCCGTCGGCGTGGGCTTTCAAGTGCAGCATTACCGCTGGCGCGCGCGCGCCGACATCCGGCCGGCCGATCTCGCCGCGCGATCGGAATATGCCAGCGCCATGTGGGCGGACGGTCACTTATCGGGACAACGGGTCTACGTTTCCGGGTCCGATTCGTTCTGGTGGAACACCTTCACCGACGTCCCTCAGGTGCTCGGCTGCTGCGATCAGGGCGAGTCGCTCACCGTGCTCGCCAACATGCCCTTCCTGATCGACTCTCCCACTGGCCCTTACCACGAAATCCTCACCAAAGCCTACTTGCAGGTGCTCGGCACGCAGGCCATCGTGGTCAGCGGCGCGCAGAGCACCGATACGTACAAAGACATCAGGGTCCCGGAGAGGTTCGACGCCATGCTGCCCATTCTGCACCGCGAATTGGGCGATACGATTTACGCCGTGCCGCAGCGCAGCCCGTCCCTGGCGCACGTGGTCCGGCCGGGCGAGGCCATCCCGGCGACCGCGACTCCAAACCAGGTGTACGACTACTCGCTGGTGATCGAAGACCCTGCGCGGCCGAGCGCCGATTTTCAGTGGCTCCGGGATGGAGCCGCGCGCATTCGCGCCGACCTCACGCGGTCCGACCTGATCACCGTTCAGGTGCCCTGGTTCACAGGCTGGGAGGCGTGGGTGGGGAATCGGCGCATTCCGATATCGGCCGACGGGCTGGGGTTTCAGGTGCTCCATCCGGCCTGCGAGGGGCCGTGTGAGATCGCGCTTCGCTGGACGGGACGGCCCGACCGTGTCCCCTCGGCAATCGTCTCGTTGGTTTCACTTGTGTTCCTGGTGGGCCTGGTCTGTGGGGCAGGATGGTATCCTGCGGCGGGTTGGTAACCCGCCTCTTTCCGGGAGTCGGAAGGCCGATTACCAATCGGCCGCAGGATGCCATCCTGCCCCACTTCGTCTGTAACTACCTCCCGCGAGGTACATCGATTACAATAAACTTGCTATGCCGCATTATCGGATCTATCGCATGAAGGATTCGCCACGGCAGCAGTTCCGCTGGGCGCCCCATCTTTCCGGTTGCGCCTCCCTCAAGCCCAAGGAGTATGAGCCGCGTGGCGAGGTGCAGGCACGCACCGAATACGAAGCGTGGCAACTGATGCGCGATTCGGAAGAGCCGCTCGCGGTGGGCGACCTGCTGGAAACGGAGGATGGCCAACTGCGAATCTGCAAGTACGTGGGCTTCGAACCGGCGCAGTGGGTGTTGCCGGAACCGAAGCCGCAGGCGGAGCCGGACGGCGTCACGCAGCCCGCGGAATCCAGCGTCGGTTAGGAGGCTTTCTTATGCGCGATATCCGCCTGGGCGATGACATCGATGATTTTTGCGTGCGCTGCAAGCGCGTCATGAACCACGCGGTGGTTTCGGTGATCGCCGGCGCGCCCGCGAAAGTCCGCTGCCGCACCTGTCACAGCGATCACGATTTCCGTCACGAGCAGGCGCCTCCACCGAAGGTGGATGCCCGTAAAGCAGCGCTCTTCCAAGAGGTGCTGAAGAAGGTGAACCCGGACGCCGCCCCCGTGGTGGACGATATAGCGGTGGAAGATGTAGTGGGCGTGCCCGAAGGCGAAATCGAGGCCGAACCCGTAGGTCTGGGCGAAGCCGAAGGCGACGGGGCGGAAATGGCGGTAGTGGAAGAGGCGCCTCCCGTGGTGAAGGCCGAGCCCAAGTCCAAGGCGAAGGCCAAGGGCAAGAGCAGGAAGTAAACGGCTTCCGCATGATCAGCAGGCGTACTTTTCTGACCGCGGCACCGGCGGTGATGGCGGCGTCCGCGGCGAGGAAAATTCAGCCACCGCAACCCTACGGCGCCATCCCATCCGCCCGTCAGATGGCCTGGCACGAGATGCAGTACACGGCGTTTCTGCATTTCACCGTCAACACCTTCACCGACAAGGAGTGGGGCTACGGCGACGAGGATCCCAATATTTTTCAGCCGCAGCGCTTCGACGCCGACGCCATCGCTCTCGCTTTGAAATCGGCCGGTGTGGCAGGCTTCATTCTCACCTGCAAGCATCACGACGGCTTTTGCCTGTGGCCTACCAAGACCACCGATCATTCCATTCGCAGCAGTTCCTGGAAAGGCGGCCAGGGCGATGTAGTGGGCGATCTGGCCGCCGCGGCGCGGCGCGCCGGCCTCAAATTCGGCGTCTACCTTTCGCCGTGGGACCGCAACAGCGCCTACTACGGAACGCCGCGCTATATCGAAATCTACCGCCAGCAGCTCACTGAACTGCTCACGCAATACGGCCCCATCTGCGAAGTCTGGCACGATGGCGCCAACGGCGGCGACGGCTATTACGGAGGCGCCCGCGAGAAGCGCACCATCGACAAGCGCACCTACTACGAGTGGCCCAAGACCTGGGAACTGGTGCGCTCTTTGCAGCCCATGGCCGTGATCTTCAGCGACGTGGGCCCCGACGTGCGCTGGGTGGGCAATGAGCGCGGGATTGCCGGCGACCCGTGCTGGGCGGCTTACGATCCCGTCGGCGCCGATGGCGGCGCAGCTTCTCCCGGCGACGTACGGGAGCGCGAATCGCCCACCGGCACTCGGAACGGCTCCCGATGGCTCCCCGCGGAATGCGACGTTTCCATTCGCCCCGGCTGGTTCTGGCATGAAAGCGAGAACGTCCGCGTCAAGACGCCGGCGCAGCTGATCGATCTCTATTACAAATCCGTGGGCCGCGGCGCGAATCTGCTGCTCAATGTCCCGCCCAATCGCCTGGGCCGCCTGCAAGAGGAGGACGTGAACTCGCTGATGGGCCTCAATAGCTACTTGCAGGCCACGTTCCGTGACGATCTCGCGGCCAAAGCCACCGTCTCGGCCTCCAATGTTCGCGGCAAGGATGCGGCCTACGGCGCCGCCAACCTGGTCGACGGTAAGCCCGACACTTCGTGGGCCACCGACGACGAGGTACACGTTGCCTATGCGGTGCTGGAGTTCAAGCGCGGCGTCACCTTCAGCGCCATCGCGGTGAAGGAGGATATTCGCTACGGGCAGCGGGTGGATGCTTTCGCGGTGGAACGCTGGAGCGGCGGCGGTTGGGAGCAGGTGGCGCAAGGGACAAGCATCGGCCCGCGCCGTTTGTTTCGCCTGGACGCGCCGGTCACGGCGTCACGCGTACGTTTGCGGGTGACCCAGGCATCGGCCAGCCCGGTGCTGAGTCAGTTTCCGCTGTTCTCCGAACCTCCCGATGCGCCACGCTAGCCACGGCATCCTCCTCGCCCTTCTTGCCTTTTGCCCGCCCGCCGCGCACGCCGTGGAGTTGCATCTGCAGTTCGGAGCGCTGGAGCGCATGATCGCGGAAGCCGTCTTCACGCAGGATGGACGCCGCTACGTCCACAACGACAAGAGCAATAAGTGTAACTTCGCCTATCTGGAAAAGCCGCAGATTCAGGGCTCCGGCGGGCGCCTGCGCATTCGCGCGAAATTCACCGGGCGGTCGGCCCTCAACGTGATCGGCCAGTGCGTGGGACTGGGCGACGCGTTCATGGTGGTGATGACCGCCACACCGCAGTATCGCAACGGCAATATCGTGCTGCAAAATGTGGCGGCCGTAAGCGATGGCAAGACGGGTATCTACATCCGGCGCGTCTGTACCATTCTGGGCGCCAGCCTGGAGCGCGATTTCAAATACCCCCTGGCGGCGGAAGCCAAGCGGATTCTGGAGGATTCGAGCGGCCAGCCGGGCTACCATCGCGAGCTGCGCGATTTCCAGGTGCCCGCCATCCAGGTGACCGACGATGCCCTGGTGATCCAGGCCGACTTCGCGCTCATCGTGAAATGAAGAGGCTATGATAGCAGCAGGTCCAACCATGAAGCTCAGACTGTTGCGAGGTGCCTTCCTTGTGTTCCTGGCGGCCGCTTCTCCGGCGGCCTTCGAGCAGGATTCCGTGCCGCTGCAGGACGACCCCAAGTACCCGAACGGCAAATCGCAGCGGGATGAAGTTCTCAAGGTAGAGCGCGAGCAGAACATAAAGGATGCGGCGAAGCTGGTGGAAATGGCCGAAGGGTTGAAGACCGACCTGGAGAACAGCGACCGCTTCGTGCTCTCCCTGGACACCATCAAGAAAACGGATGATATCGAAAAACTGGTCAAGAAGATCCGCAGCCGTCTGCACCACTAGCCTTCTGGCAGCAGGACTGCTATGGGCTCAGCCCGCGCAACCGGCGCAGCCGCCGAAGCCGTCCCCCGCCATCGCCCTGGTGGACGCCGCGGACGCCGCGCTGTGGCAGGGCCTGATCGCCGGATCGGGCTGGCAGATCGTCACCGCGCCGGCCGACCCGGACGCCAATA
The DNA here is from genome assembly GCA_964487165.1 of uncultured Solibacteraceae bacterium. Classification (GTDB taxonomy): domain Bacteria; phylum Acidobacteriota; class Terriglobia; order Bryobacterales; family Bryobacteraceae; genus PALSA-129. Next base: position 7,184 of record CAZARO010000179.1, read on the forward strand.
TCGACAAGCGCGTGCAGGCGCTGGGCCTCAAAGTGGCGGAGGCCGTGAAAGCCGGAACGGCCGACGCCAGCCGCATTTACGTCGCCGGACGTGCCGACGCGGCGGCCGTGGTCTTCTACGCCATCGCTCGCATGCCGGACCGCTGGGCGGCTGGCGTCGCCGTGGGCGGATCGCCCAAAACCGCCATCGCTACCAATCGCGTGTTCGCCGTGAACTTTACTAATACTCCGATTCTGTGGGCCAGCAACGGCGCCAACGATTCCGATTACGCCGCCAAACTCAAGCTCGACGGGCTCAACGTGGAGTGGCGCAATTCCACCGGGCTCTCTAACCAGGCCCTGATGGAGTGGATGGCGGCCCACGTGCGCGCCGAGTACCCGATGACGGTGGATTGCGAGACCAACTCGCCCACATTCGCGAGCTGCTACTGGGTCCAGCCCACCAAGTTCGACGCTGGGGAGCGCAACGACGTGCTGCCCATGACGCTGATTCCCGGTGAGGCCAATTCGTCGTTCGACCTGGGAGGCTTCGGCTATCGCGCCAACGACCCCGGGCCCGGCGTTACGGTCGCGTTCCTGCCCGAGAAATATAACGGCCCGCTCAAGGTGGGCGACGTATTGGAGGCGCTCGACGGCAAGCCAATCGAGAACGCACACCACCTGGTGCAGATCCTGGAAAAGGCCGACATCACTCGAAATGCCGTAGTGATGGTGCGGCGCGGCAAGGACCGCATCCGCGTGGAAACCCGCATCGTGGTTCCCCACCGCGATCCCGTGGTCACCGCCCGCGTAAAGGCCCAATACATGCCGGAAGATCGCCAGATCCTCATTATCAGCCGCGCCATCACGGAAATGCGCGTCACCATTCCGCCGGAGTGGGTCCCCGGCGATCTGGTGTGGAACGGCCTCACGCTCGAAAACGTGAAGACCGCCGGCTGTTATGCACTCAA
>CAZARO010000180.1:0-8126 GCA_964487165.1 uncultured Solibacteraceae bacterium
GCCTTCCTGCACGTCTTTGGCGAAGTGGGAGTATCCGGTGCACGCGCGTTCGGCGGTGCCGAGCACGGTTTCGGTGGTGATGGTGAACTCGCTGCCAGGCGCTAGCGTGCAGCCGCCATTCTCAAAACAGCCGAGGCGGATTTTGGGGCCCTGGAGATCGAGCAGGATTCCGGCGTGGATGCCGAGCTCTTTGGCGGTGGCACGCACAGCGGCGATGCGCGCGGCATGATCGTCGGTGTTTCCGTGCGACGCGTTGAGGCGGAAAATGTTGGCGCCGGCCAGCAGGAGCTGCTTTAAGACACCCGGAGCGTCGGTGGCCGGACCGAGGGTGGCCACAGTTTTGGTGTTGATGACTGGCATCCCGTTACTTCATTGTGCCAAAGAGACGGTTGTCCCTGCGGGACATAGAAGACGGGAGTCAGGAGACAGAATAAAAGCTGGCGCCGAGGAGCAGCGGCGTGGGCATCCAGGGGACGACTCGCTGCCTATAAAGAAACGAACTAACGGGCGTAGTATCCGGCGCGGGCCTGCACCACCAGATCCTTCTTCTTGATTCTTGCCATGAGGTGAATATGCCGGTAGAGGCCGGCTTCGCCGGGAGGGTCGGGCGTGTAGCCGATATTGTATTGGCTGCGAAGCTCCTCTTCGATGTCCGCGAAGATCTTATCGAGCTTGTGAAAAGCCCCGACTGAGAAGAAGCGTCCCCCGGTCTCCTCGGCGATCTGCTGCAGCACCTTTTTCCCGTCCGGGCCCTCCGAGCCGCTCGGCCCCGGCATGGGCATCCGCCGCCGGCCGCCGCCCATCATGGGAGGGTATTGGCTGCCATAGGCATCGGGGTCGGAAAAGAGGACCGAGTAGACCAGGGTATCTGCCTTTTGTGCCGCGCTGATGCTCTCGAAGAGCGTCACCTTGCTCCCGGTATCCACGCCATCGGTGAGCAGAACCAGGGCCTTGCGCCCCTGCTGTTTGCTCATCAGGTCGTCGGACGCCAGTAGAATGGCGTCGTACAGCTTGGTGCCCCCGCGGCTGCCCCCGCCTTGCGGATAGCGCCGGCCTCCGCCAGGGTAACCGCCGCCTCCGCCAGGGTAACCGCCGCCCCCGCCAGGGTATCCGCCCCCGCCGCCTCCCTGCGGATAATTGCCGCCCTGTTGTTGCGTCTGCTGCTGCCGCGGCTGGGCCACTTCGAGCAGGTCCAGGGCTTTGTCCAGCTTCTCTTTCGAGCTGGTGAAATCCTGCAACAGCTCGCTTTCGTAATCGAAGTGGATCACGAAGGCCTGATCCTTATCGCGCAGAATCTGGTCGAAGAACCTGATGCCGGCGCTCCGCTCGTCGCCCAGCACGCGCCCCTGGCTGCCGCTCGTGTCCACCAGCAGCCCCAGATTGAGCGGTAGACTACTTTCCGCTTCGAAGAACTTGATGGTTTGCGGGTGGTTCTCTTCCTCGATCGTAAAGTTGTCCTTGGTGAGATCCTTGACAATCTTCCCCGACGACTTCTCGCGGACGGTGGCAAACACGCTGACCAGCTTGACGTCCGTGGTGTACTTCGGCGTTTGTTCGCCAGCCGGGCTCTCCTGCGAAGCCGGTTTTTTTTGCAGCGTCGGGCGTTGCGGGTCCTGGCTCTGTTGGGCGCGGAGCAGGCGCCCGGCGGGGAGCAGAGACAGGGCAGAGAGCAGGCCTCTCCGCGTGAACTGGTTTTCAATAGACACTTCGGGTAGGGAGATGCACGGGAACGCGTTTGCGTTACCAGGAATTCAATTTCCCGCCGCTACCCTACCGCCACCAGGAATCCCGCACGGCCTTGTCGACCAGGCCGCGGGCGCGCTCCACGTGCATGCGGGCGGCATCCCGCCATGGCATGGCCGCCATGTTGGTCTCCGTGAAAGTCAGGTCGCCACGGGCGGAATCCAGGAGTTCCATCGCCTTGCGGAACCGGCCTTCCCAGCCGATTCGCGTATCGAGCGGGGGATGATCGTCGATGTTCTTGCCGTCGTCGATGGCCGCGCGCTTGGCTTCCGATATGGCGAGGTCGATTTCCTCGATGGCTGCACGCTGGTCGCGCATCACCTCGCGGAAATCCGGCCTCCAGAGCAGGGCGCGAGCGTAACGCAGATCGGAGAGGGCACTCAGATACCGCGGGTGGATGGAGGGCGGCGGTGGAAGCGGCGCCATGCTATCGGTGAACCGGTCATAGCCGCCCTGGCGGACCCTCTGCATGGCTCCATCGATGTAGCCGAAAGCCCGATTGCGCCATTCGCGCGCGCGCGGATTATCTTCTTCCTGCTCGATGTCGCCTCGCGCGCTGCCGAGAAGCCGCAGAATCTCGCGGAAGCGGCTGCCGCGTCCGAGGCGTGTGTCCACGGGAGGGTTGTCGTCCAGATCCTTGCGGTCGAACATGGCGGCGAGATCCAGCTCATGAATGGCGCGTTCCACCATGCCGGTAGCTTCCTGCATATCCCGCATCACGTTCGGCTCGTCGGGGAGCCGCATCAGAAGAATGGCCCGGCGCAAATCGGCGCGGGCGTGAATGTAGCGAGGGTGACGGCCCTGTGCCGCGAGTTGAAATGGCGCCAATGTCGCGAGCGCGACGGCCACGATCATGGTAGCTTTCCGCGAGTAGTTCATCCTGAGCATTATAGACCACGAGGTGCGGAAAAGTTGCGGGGGAGACGATTAACCCGGCTTAAGGAATGGGGCAGCCGCGTTTGCTGTCGCCGTCGAAGTCAGCGGCCACCGTGGCTCTGCCTTGGTTGCGCTCGCCGGACCGCGGAACTTTACTGGCTGGCGAGACAGTTCATTCCCAGGGCGGAATTGACCACCAGTTGAATATCCAGGATGTTGACCCGGCCGTCCTGGTTGAGATCGTCGACCGGAACGCTGACGCCCAACGCTTCGTTGACAATCGCCTGCACGTCGATCACGTCGGTGATCCCATCCTGTTTCTGACTTTGTCCCCACCAGACTCTTCAGCCGCTCGGCCAGCATCCTGTGGCCCCGTCTCAGGCGCGACCCACCGTTCCCATGGAGCAATCGACCACTTGGCTCTACCGCCTGGTAGTCAACGCCTGTCAGGACGCGGCCCGGCGGCGCAAAGCTTCGGCGCCGGCCGCGAAGCGCTCCTGCCTGGCAGAACTCGCCATACCTGGCTCGCAGGAGGACGATCTGGCGCGCGCGCAGATGGCGCGATCGGTGCGCGCCGCCGGTCTTGGCTTTGTTTTCTCCGCGCCTCTGCGGTAAATATTCGCGGCCGGCGCTCATACCACCCGCACGCCCCCCTTGCCCCACACCATCTGCCGCCCCACTCCGACCCTGCGCCCAAGGCGTCGCGCGCGTCACCAACCGTATCGAGCCCTCGGCCGGGCTAGGGTACCGGTTCTGAATTCCACTGGGTCCGCAATTACCGGCACGCTCCCGTGGAAAAGGATCCTTGCACCTTCGCCCGCAGCTCCTGAATCCGGTCCGCGCTGGCGGGATTCTCGGAAACCATCCGGTTCAAAATGGGATCGAGGAAACGGCCGAAGCGTTCGATCGCGGAAACGTCGCCTACCGCCATGGCGCCTTCCACGGCGCGCCTGGTAGCGGGCGTAATCAGCTCGATACGCCCCACGAACACGCGCGTGGTCTGGGACGGCCGCGGATCCACCTGCAGCGGAAGGGCGTCGTCAATAGCATGGGGCGGAACGATGTAGATGAGGCGCGAGCCTTCTTCGAACCAGGAATCGTGCCACGTTTCTACCATGGCGTGCGCCTCCTTGCGGAACAGCCCCTGCGCCACCAGCGCGTTCTCCAGGTCCGCCCGCAGTTGCGGAAGGGAGCCATCGAGCGCGGGCGGATCGAGCGTGATCGGGCCGGAAACGGCGCCCGCCACGCGATACCCCAGCCGGCCACCGCGATTCTCAAAGAGCATCGCCATAGGGACGGCCTCGGCGCCGGGCTTCGCGACGGCGACCTTTCCGTCGCCGGAAACACGGGCCGTGAGGGGAACCGCGAAGCGTCCCACGCCGCGATAGAACAGGAATTTCTCATGCTGGCCGCCGGCCGTGATGGGAGCGGCGTCGGTGTCTCTGGCCGCATAGTAGCGGCTCGCGCCCGCTTCCACCGGAAATGCGTCTGTCGCGCCCGGCTGGATTTTGATATCGCTCCAGGAGATCGTGCCCATCAGGTGGGTGAGCGACGTGTCGATCCCGTTCAGCGAGGGGCTCAGTTTCACTACTTGCGGGCCGAGCCCGGCGGGCGGCGGGTCGAGCAGGTTGTTGGTCTGGTAGATGGCGCCCTCGGAATAAAGGGGCACGTGGGTGTGCACCGCCATTTGGTCCATCAGGCTCCTGGACTCATAGATCTGATTGTCGCCATTGGGGTACCATTCGGTGATCACGCCGTGCGGGAAGTGCACCTCGACGCGCGCCGCAGTCTCGCGTTGGCTGTAGAAATACATCACCGGGGTCTCCATGCGAACCGTGCCGGTGAGCCCGAATTTGACACCGCGATACCCGGCGTAATTGACGAAGTCCGGAAGGTCACACTTGCCGCCCAGCGCATCCCAATCGACTGCTGCGCCGTCCTCGCCCGCAACGGAAGTGAAGGTGCCCCACTCGTGCACGGTGAGGCCGCCGGCCTGCGCGGCGCCGTTGTCCGCGGCAATCAGAAGTGCCGCTGCCGAAAGCAACAGGGCCGAAGCCATGTACGCGATGAGTTTGTGGAATTTCATTTCTTGCCTCCCTGCGTGAATGCTTTTAAGGATGTTTCGATTTCGCTGTCAGTAGCCGGACGCGAAAAGAACTTCGACGACTCGCGGATGAATCCGTTGGGGCCCATGGGGACGATTGCGCCGGCGCTCAGGTCGGCGCACGTGCCTTTCAGGATCACCGCCCATTGGCCTTCCGGGGGCCAGCTCTGGTTGACGGCGTAGATGCCGGGCTTGCTTCCCGCCACCACTTTGAGTGCGACCGACCGGCGCTCGCCCTTGACGACTCCCTCGGCCGTGGCCGAGATCTGCGCCTTGCCGGGATCGGCGCAGCCCTCGGTGCGAAATACGAAGGACGCGGTCTTGAACTGGAAGTCCTGGGATGCCACGGGACTGCCGATATGGAACGTAAACCCCTGGGCCGCGGCCAGCATGGCCGTCGCCAGGATTGCGAGAGCGATTCGCAACATCGTGATCTCCTTTTGGGAAGGTTAGACGCGCGAGCGGAAATTTTCTTCCCGGTTTACCACGTCCAGGCCAGTTCGTCTTTCCATCGTGTCATGGTATCGGCATCCAGGCTGAGCGCCTTCTGGCGCGAAACGCCGGCCGGGATGGGCGTCAGAGCCGCGATGCGATCGTAAATGCGTTCGCGGTCGGCCAGCCCCACCCGCCAGAGGAGATGCCACAGAGTAAGCGTATCGCGCACGCGAGCTTCGGCGAGGATGACGTCCAGCGCCGACCTTTTCGCCGCGAAGCTCTCCAGCGCCCGCTTCAGATTCTCCGGCGCGTCGTCGAAGTAGGGAATGCCCGGTCCGCCTAGCGGCAGCGTCCGGCAACTGGCGCCGGCGGGGACAAGCGATTCCACGCCCTTCCATTGGAATGACACCCAGCCCCTGGTCACCTGCAGCAGGCCCGACCCGTCTTCGCCGCTATGGAGGATGTACTCGCATCCCAGATCCACCGCCGTCCCGGAAGCCGTATCCACGAAAAAGAGCCGGGGAGGGGCGGAGATCTTAGCGTGAATTTCTCCCCGCGCGAGCGCCAGGCGATGCTCGCCGGGCCGCTCCGTTACGATGCGCAGGCGCGTGTTGGGTGCGACCTCCAGAGAGCCGATTGCGCCGACCATCACCGTGGCGCTCGACGAGGAATCGGTCTCCAGCCACTCTCCCGGCCCGATCCGCGCGGCGCCGCGGACGGCTTTCGCGCCCACGGTGGGTGCTCCGTGAATCTGTTCGATTGCCCACCGCGTCTCCGGCAAATGAGGCAATCTCCAATACAGCGCGCCGGCCACAACCGCGACGCTGAGCGTGGCCAACGCCAGCCGCCACGCGCGAAGGGGTAGCGCGTCGTGCGGCCGATGCCTGGGAATCGCTGCCTCGATGAAGCTCCATAAGGCATCGGGCGCCTGAGCGGCTGGAAGATGATCCAGCGCCGACATCCCCGATCGGACCTGCTCGCGTTCCGCCCGGCAGCGGGGGCACTCCTGCAAGTGCCGCTCGACCCGGCGCGCCGCGGAGGATGCCAGTTCGCCATCGATATGCGCCGCCAGTTCGCGCGAAAGATGCCTGCCGATCATGACTTTGTCCCCATCAGACTCTTCAGCCGCTCGGCCAGCATCCTGTGGCCCCGGCTCAGGCGCGAGGCCACCGTTCCCATGGAGCAATCGAGCACTTCGGCCATCTGCTCATACGACAGGTCGTCGAAATATCGCAGCAGGACGGCCATGCGGAACTTGGACGGCAGCGCGGAAACGGCCGCGCGCACCGACCGCGCCATCTGTGCGCGCGCCAGATCGTCCTCCTGCGAGCCCGGTGTGGCGAGTTCTTCCAGGCGGGAGCGCTCCGCGGAAGGTGCCGAAGCTTTGCGTCGCCGGGCAGCGTCCTGACAGGCGTTGACCACCAGGCGGTAGAGCCAGGTGGAGAACCGGGCATCGCCTTTGAACTGCCCGACGGTGGTAATCAGCTTCAGAAAAACCTGTTGCGTCACGTCGCTGGCGGCGGCTTCATCGCCGTGGAAATAATAGAGCGATACAGAGTACACGCGGTCTTTATATACGTCGTAGAGCACACGAAAGGCGTCCCGATCGCCCGCGCGGCAGGATTCGATGATCTCTGCGCCGACCTCGCGATCACTCAGAGGCACCACCGGCTAATGAGACGCGGCATAGCGACACTTTCTTCCATTTGTACTACTAGCGGAGCGAGTCTTCGACCGAAGCCGCGGAGACGCGGATGCCGCGGAGGATCGCGCCTCAGTGACCTCTGCTACCTCTGCGCCCTCCGGTTTTGACTTTGTTTTCTCTGCGCCTCTGCGTCTCTGTGTCTCTGCGGTGAATCCTTTTGGTTGCGGCTGCGGTGGCCGGCCCGAATCCTCGCAAGCCGCGACGGCCCTCGCGAACCGAAGCTGCTGAGACGCTGACGCCCCGGAGGATCGCGCCTCTGTGACCTCAGCCACCTCTGCGTCCTCCGGTTTTGACTTTGTTTTCTCTGCGCCTCTGCGTCTCCGCGGTGAATATTCGCGGCCGGCGTTCATACCACCCGCACGTCCCCCTTGCCCCACACCGTCTGCCGCCCCACCCCCACCCAGCGCGCCACGCGCAGCCAGGGGACGAATTCCGCCAGCTCGCCCTCGTATTCCGCCGAGCCCGTGAACCCTCCCAACGGATGTACCTGCCCGGTGTGGCCCGATTTTCGCTCTACTTTCTCCCACTGGAGGTCGCAGCGGCTCATGCGCACACTGGCCGCGCGGTCGCCCATGGCGCGGAAATCGATCTCCAGCGGACCGTCGCCATATAACGCTCGCAGCGTGCTGACGCGGTCGCGCAGGCGGGCGAAGAGAATTGCGAATTCCGGGCGCGGAGCGATGGTCCCGGCGCTTTTCAGCTCGGTGGGGCTCAAAAAACGCACCTCGATCCGGCCCACCGGGTCCTTTTGCGGCTCCAGATCGACGGCCAACGGCGGTGCCTCGCCCAGCGCCGCCGTACGGTCGTCCAGGTCCACCTGTTCGGTCCGCAGCAAGGTCACCCGGCCGTGTCCGGGGCCGATTCCCTGCCCTCCAAACTGCGCAAATGCTTCGTGAAAATAGGTTAGAACCGCCGGGCGCAGGTCGAAAATGTGGACGTCGAAGCAGAACTGGCCGCCTTCCGGCACGGTCCGGCCATCCAGCGCGCCGGCCCGCAGAATAAAGGGCCGCGGCCAGTTCGCCAGACCGCTGGGGGCCTGCCCGAGCTGCTTTCCGGGCTCGAAAAGGCGGGCATAAGCCGCCGGCGACGCGGTATCGCGCAAAATCCGCCCCAAAGCGCCGCGAATCACGTTCCCGCTCTTGCCGGCGGGGAAGTGGACCGCGTCCCGGGCGCCGAAATGAAGCCGGAACCGAAAGAACTCGAATTTAGCCTTCAAATTCCGCCCCAATCTCCTGCTATAATGGTAGGGCATTTGACTCTTGT
>CAZARO010000181.1:0-8041 GCA_964487165.1 uncultured Solibacteraceae bacterium
GCGCTTCGAGACCGGATTGATCGAGCCGTGCGAGTTTGTGGCACAGATGTCGGCCGCCCTCGAGCTCGACATCGGGTACGACCGCTTCTGCGGCATCTGGAGCTCGATCTTCACCGAAACGCTGGTGCCCGAAGCGATGCTCGAGGGGCTGGCGGCGCGTTACCGGCTGCTGCTGCTCTCCAACACCAACGCGATTCACTTCGAGGGGTTGCGCAAGAGCCATCCCATGCTGCGCCATTTTCACTCCCTGGTGCTGTCGTACGAAGTGAAGGCCATGAAGCCGCAGCCGGAAATCTTCCAGGCGGCCATCGCGCAGGCGGGATGCCGTGCCGAGGAATGCTTCTATACCGACGACATCGCGGTCTTTGTGACGGCGGCGCGGAATTTGGGCATTGACGCGGTGCAGTTCGAATCGCTGGCGCAGTTGGAGCGGGAATTCGCGGCGCGGGGAATTCGCTGGGAGTAGGCTAGGGCTCGGTAGGGCGGACTTCAGCGGGAGTTGCAATATTCGAAGAACCGCTTGCTTGCGCGCGCGGCTCAGAATGGCGTTTCTGTATTTGCCAGAGCCTACCGAGCCGCGACCGCGAGGGAGCGGTCGATCGCCGGCCCGCAGAGCAGTCCACTAAACCCAAAAAAATGCCGGGCGTTCTCGTGAGAGAGCGCCCGGCTCAGGAATACCCTGGATCTGCTCGGAGGATTCAGAAAGCAGGGTCGGAGGAGCTTTTAGGCCAGGAGGCCGCCGTGTCCCAGGCAGGCCACTTCCCAGCCAGTTACATGATACCGCGCCAGAAGGGGGGGCATCACCAGGTCGACCACGTTGGGCTTGGCCGACCGGAAGCACCCCGGCGCGGAAATAATCGGTACATCGTCTTTGTATGACATGAGGAGCAGGTTGCCGGGTTCCACCGGCGCCAGGAACCGCTCCACCTGGCCGCCCACCTTGAGCATGGCTTGCCCGATTACGTCCTCGGGCCCGGCCGGTGCTGTAGTGGAAGCCACCAGAATCACACAAGGCTTGGAGCGCAGCAGGTGTTGCATGCAACGCGCCACGGAATTCTCGTCCTCGGTACACGACAGCACGAAATTGGCACTCACCCCAAAGCGCTCCAGGCGCTGGCGCATGATGTTCTCGAAAAGCTGCCGGGCCCGCTCCCCGCTGATTGGGTCGGTGTAGAGAACTCCTACGCTTGGCGCGCGCACCGGACGTGCCTGCAGAATCGGGCCGCGCTCCTTCAAGATGCCGATGACGGCTTCCAATTGCTCTTTGGCGACCGCGAATGGCGCGCTTTTCACAGTTGCAATCCGCTGGCCTGCCACCGCGTAGCTGAAATTCAGCGACGTGGCGATCACTACGCTGGCAGTGCAGTTGATTTGCTTGAGCAACTCATCGTCCACCAACACGCAGCAATTCTCGGTAGCCAGCAGATTGGCCCGCCCGCCGGCTGCCAGGCGGATTTCGAAACTGCCGCAACCCATTTCGCTGGCTACCTGGCAGACGGCGTCGTCTTCCCCGACTTCGCCCTCTTCCAGCTCGGTAACCCAAATGGATTCCATGCCTTCGGACTCTAAAACCCGAACGTCTTCGTCGCTGATGACGTGCCCCTTGGCCAGCAGCTTCTTCCCACCTGGACGGAACACGGTGCAACAGAGGACCCGTCCAGTTGAGGATTTCACTTCAACCGTTTGCGCTCTCATGCAAGCCTCACAAGAAGTAGGATCAAAACGTATTTCAGGTTTTTTATTCCTGAAAAACGATTCTAGTCTGAAATCATCCTGTTTCGGACGATTATTTGGGCGGTCTTTTGGGGGGATTACAAAATTGCAACTTTGCGGGTATCTGGGGGCCCCTGTGTGTGTGGAAGAAATCCGCAATCGCGACCCGCTTACCCCGCACCCGAACCGGCTCGCAGGCGCCGGAGATACGCTTCCCCCGATTTCCGCACCTCCTCGCCATCGTGAAACAACCACAGCCGGGTGGCGTAATAATCCACGCGAGCCTCTCGGCCGCTCGCCTGATACCACTTTGGAGCCTTCTGGAAAATGTCATGCAGCAGCACGTGCAGGATCTCATGCAGACAGGTGTTGACCGACAGGAATGCCACCTGGTTGCCATGCGCATAGCGCAGCGCGATCATCGACACGTGATAGCCGTCGTGAATTGTGCTCACGCCGGCTAGCGCCCGCCCGCCGTCCCAATTCATAGGAATGGTATCGGTGACCACGAGGTTGATCGCGCCGCGGCGCAAACCCACGAAAACGGGGTTATCGGCGGGAGAAATGCGCACTTCGCCCGGCCCGTCAGTGATGGCGAAGTCGATGCCGCCTTGCCGGTAATCGCGGGCCGCTTCGCTCCACAGGCCCGGCCACCGGCGCCGCACTCGTTCGGGCATATGGGAGGCGCGTGCGTCCAGAATGCGATGAAGGGGCACCAGCAGGCGCGGCGGCGGCGAACTGGCGGACGCCAGTGCGGCCATGGAGAGGAACCCCCGCCGCGTCATGAAAACGCCGTTGTGACGCAAAGCCCGCCGCGCATCAGTGTAGCGCCGCCTTGCGCGTTTTCGCCGCTTCCAGACCCTTGCGCGCCGCTTCCGAGCCGGGCTGAATGCGCAGCGCCGCGGAGTATTCGGCGATGGCTTCGTCGAGCCGCCCCACGCCCGCGAATAACATAGCCAGATTATTGTGGACGCCGGCATCTCCGGGCTTCAGCCGGGCTTCCGCTTCGAATTCCAGCAGTGCGTCGTTCAATCGTCCACGCCCGGCCAGCGCGACGGCGAGGCTGTGATGCGCTTCGGCATAGTCGGGCCGCAGCCGAATGGCTTCGTTCAGTTGCGCCACCCCCTGGTCAAACCGGCCGACGGCGGTCAGGACGCGCCCCAGGTTATAGCGGCCTTCGGCATCCTCGGGCTGCAGTTCCACCACCCTTGCGAACTCGCCCACCGCGTCGCCGGGGCGGCCCTCCTGCAGCAGAAGGGCGCCGTATCCGGCATAGGCTCCCGCGTTGATCGGTTGGAGCCGGATGGCTTCCTGGTATTCCCGTTCGGAATCGGCCATCTGCCCGGTTCGCCGCAGGATAGTCGCCAGGTTGATGTGGGCTTCGGGGTAGGAGGGATTGAGTCGCAGTGCTTCGAGGACGGGAGCGCGGGCGTCCTCCGTGCGCATCTGCGTCAAATAGTAATCGGCCAGGTTATTATCGGCGATATAGTTGCCAGTAGTCACATCCACCGCGTGCTGAAACAGGCGTCCGCTGTTGGCCCAGTAGGATACCTGGATCGCCGTGAGTACCACGCAAATGACGGCTGCCACGACGGCCGCGGCGGCGACGGCTCTTCGGGTTTGCGGATATCGCTTGACTAAGTCGACGGCACCCCAGGCCAGGACGATGGTAAGTCCGATGGTCGGCAGGTAAGTGTATCGGTCCGCCGAAGATTGTCCGCCCACCTGTACCAGTCCGATCACCGGCACCAGAGTTCCGAGATACCAGAACCAGCCTACGGCGACATAGGGGTGCGGGCGAAGCCACCGGACCGCCAGGACGGTCATGCTCGCCAGCACCGCCCCCGCCAACAATAAGTGCTCTCCGGACACATGGTGCGAGTAGGGGTAATATACGGCCAGGTTCGCGGGCCAGAACATCCGGCCCATGTACGCCAGGTAAGTCCACGCGGCGTTCGCCACACGCAGGCCGATGGGCAGAGAGGTCAGCGAGCGGACAGCGTGCCCCTGCTGTTGCGAGATCAGGGTCACCGCCGATACCGCGCCGGCCAGCGCCACCAGCGGCGCCTTCTCCCACAGAAGCGCGCGACGCCACGGCCGCCCCAGCGGCCACAGATCCAGCAGCAGCAGCACGAACGGCAGCGTCACGATCATCGATTTCGCCATCAGGCCGCCGCAGAACGCCAGCACGACGCAGGCGTATCCGGCCGCCGAGGGCCGCTCGGCATAGCGCGCGTAACACCACAGCGTGAGGCACCAGAAAAAGGCGCAGAGAACGTCTTTTCTCTCCGCCACCCAGGCCACCGACTCCACGTGCAGGGGATGCAGCGCGAACACGAAGGCCACAAATGCGCTCGGCCACAAAGCCCCGGTCATGCGCCGCAGCGCGGCCAGCAAGAGCAGGCTGGCGAGCGCATGAAACAAGACATTGACGAGGTGATGCCAACCGCTATCCAGCCCGAAGACCTGGTACGCCGCCATATTGGAAATCCACGTCAGCGGAAACCAGTTAGCGGCGGCGGTGGATGTGAACGCCCATTTGACTCCGGCCCACGTCAGTCCGGCGCGTACGTGATTATTGCCGCCGATATATTCGGGGTCGTCAAAATTCACGTAATCGAAATGCCGGACCTGGATGTACACCGCGCAGATGGCCACCAGCAGGAGCGCGTAGACACACCACTCCAGGCGGCGATTCCGCGCGCTAACCGGCGTGACCGCAAGGGCTTCCGCCGGCGCGGAAACAACCCTGTTCGCACGTCTGGCTCGTTTTCCCACCTGTCGGCCATTTTAACCCGCGCGGACAAGTGCACGCGCCCGCGGGGAATGGTAGAGTCGTATCCGATCATGGACGAGAAAAATCATCCCAAGCACCAGAACCTGGGCGTCATGCGCCCCATGTACGCCCGCCATTGGCTCCTGGGGCCGGCTCCCCGCCATGCCGTTCCCGAACAGGAGATGCCGCCCTCCACGGCATATCACCTGATCCACGACGAGCTGATCATGGACGGCAGTTCGCGCTTCAACCTGGCCACCTTTTGCGGCACCTGGATGGAACCCGAAGCGCAGAAGCTAATGACCGAAACCTTCGACAAGAATATGATCGATAAGGACGAGTATCCGCAGACCGCGGAGCTGGAATTGCGCTGCGTCCACATGCTGGCCGAATTGTGGCACTCGCCCAAGCCGGAAGATACCATAGGCACGTCCACCATCGGATCTAGCGAGGCCTGCATGCTGGGCGGACTGGCGCTCAAATGGCGCTGGCGCGAGGCCCGGCGCCGCGCCGGTAAATCCATCGACCGGCCCAACATCATCATGGGCACCAATACACAAGTCTGCTGGCACAAATTCGTGCGCTATTGGGACGTGGAGGAGCGTTGCGTCCCGCTGGAGGGCGATAGCCTGGTGACCGACCCGGAGCGCGCCGCCGCCATGTGCGACGAAAACACCATCGGAGTGATTTCCGTGCTGGGCAGCACCTTCACCGGCGACTACGAGGACGTGCAGGGCCTGAGCAACGCGCTCGACCGTCTGCAGGAACAGACCGGGCTCGATATCCCGATTCACGTGGACGGCGCCAGCGGCGCGTTCGTGGCGCCCTTCCTGCAGCCGGACCTGGTCTGGGATTTCCGTCTGCCGCGCGTGAAATCCATCAACACCTCGGGCCACAAATACGGCCTGGTGTTTCCCGGCGTGGGCTGGGTGATCTGGCGGGAAGCCTCCGACCTGCACCCCGACCTGGTTTTCAATGTCGACTATCTGGGCGGCACCATGCCTACCCTGGCGATTAACTTCTCGCGCCCAGCCAGCCAGGTGGTGGCACAGTATTACAACCTGATTCGCCTGGGTAGGTCGGGTTATCGGGCGATACACCAGGCTTGTCAAGACGTGGCGGTCCACTTAGCTAAACAAATCGCCGACATAGGGCCGTTCGAGTTGATGAGCAACGGGACGGACCTCCCGGTATTCGCCTGGAGACTCAAGCAGGAAGGGCACTGGTCGCTCTACGACCTGGCCGATCGGCTGCGCGACCGCGGCTGGCAGGTGCCGGCCTATCGCATGCCAGCCAACCGGCAGGATCTGGTGGTGCAGCGCGTAGTGGTGCGCAACGGGTTCACCTGCGACCTGGCCGATATGCTGGTGCGCGACATCCGCCGCCACATGGATTGGTTCGCCTCCCAACCCGGCTTCCGGTCGACGGTGGAAGCGGCGCAGTTCCATCATTGAGGAGAAGCTTCCAGCTGTCAGCACCCGAGTCTGAAACATTGAGAAGCCAAGTGGGGCAGGTTGGCAACCTGCGGCGGGTTGGCAACCCGCGCCCGGTCGCACCATGGATACAGCGGGAGGCCGATTGCCAATCGGCCGCAGGATGCCATCCTGCCCCACTTTGGACTCCCCGTGCAGACCAGAAATCAATACCGAATCGACCCATGCCATGCGCGAGGCAAGCTGATAGCTGGCGAGCGTGTTCGCATCCAGCGCGAGATGGTATTATTTGGCTTGCCTCCCGGAATCTGGGTGGGCGCGGGGGATTGGGTGCCCCACGAGCGCGTTAACAAATGCGAAGCCTATGGCCGGCGAAACAATTCTGATCGTCGAGGACGTCCCGGAGAGCCTCAAGTTGACAGCCGGGGTGCTGCGCAGGGAAGGCTACCAGGTATCGATTGCTTCCACGGCGGAACAGGCCCTGTCTACGCTCCGCTTCCTGCGCCCGCAATTGATCCTGGTGGATTTCATGCTGCCGGGAATGAACGGGCTGGAGCTTACCGCCCGAATCAAGCAGGACACCAAGCTGCAGAAGAGCGTGGTGGTGGCGCTGACCGCCGCGTCCACGCCGGCGGTTGAGGCCCAGGCCAGGCA
Organism: uncultured Solibacteraceae bacterium; assembly: GCA_964487165.1. Classification (GTDB taxonomy): domain Bacteria; phylum Acidobacteriota; class Terriglobia; order Bryobacterales; family Bryobacteraceae; genus PALSA-129. Next base: position 6,577 of record CAZARO010000181.1, read on the forward strand.
GGCTGGCTGCGATGGTTATTTGATCAAGCCCATCGACGCGCGTGCGCTGGTTGCCCGGGTGCGCGATTATATCGACTACGGCGGTGAGGCTCCCGGCGCCTACGAGACTCTGCCGCCCTCCGAGCCGGAAGCTCCCGCGGAGAACGGGTTGATCCCCGGCCTTCCTGAAAACCAACTGGCGGAACTGCGGGAGAGCTTCCTCAAAGGCGGCCGGGGCCTGAGCCGGCAGCTGCTGGCCAATGTGGACGGCCAGTTCGACGGGGCCAAGGCAAAGCGCACGGTTCACCAATGGATCGGCTCGGCCGGCCAATTGGGATTCTCCACCATCGCGCAACGGGCGCGCGAAGCCGAAACCGTTCTGCTGACCCCGCCCTTCACGCCGGCGCGCGTTCGCGGCCAACTCACCAATCTCGCGCGCGCGTTCCAAAACCCTGCCGCCACCTTATCCGAGGGCAATCCCCAGTCTGTGGTGCGGGCGCTCAATGCAAAGCGGGTGGCGCTGATTGGCCTGGACGGCGAAGCGGCCGATTTTATGTGCGGCGCGTTGGAACAGGTGGGCGCCAAAGCCAGGCTGTTTGAAGCGGACCAGTCGCCCTACGCCGAGGCGGTGGGCGGTTGCCACGTGGTGGTGGTCCACGTGCGGCCCGAAAACACGCTGTGCCGTTGGCTGGCTAAAGATGCTCCCGCACTGCCGGCCCTGCCGACCATTTTTTTCGGTGCGGCGGAGCATTTGCTCGCCCTGAATGGCCAGGTGCAAGCGCGCGCATCGGGCCTGGTGCTGGAAGGCTGCTTACCGGAAGAAGCTCTCATGCGTCTCCGGCTGGCGGTCACCCAAACCCCGTCGACCCTGAACCGGGTGGCCGCTGCGGACGCGGGCGAATTGGTGATCGCTTACGGCGACGGGGCTTCGCGCACCCTGCTCGAAGCCAAGATGAAGGAGCACGGGCTGCGGTGCCGCGTGGCGGCGAACGGGCCGGAGACTATCCTTTTGCTGCGCCACCTTAGGCCGCCCGCGGCCGTGGTCGATGTCAGCATGGACGGTTTCGAGGCATTGGCGGCCATCCGCGCCGAGGCCATGCCGGTACGGACCGTCTTCGTCACGTCGCAAACCCAGGAAGACGAACTTCTCCGCGGTTTCTCCCTGGGGGCGGAGGACTATCTGGTGCAGCCGTACAGTCCCATGGAACTGATCGCACGCCTGAAGCGGCTGTTGGGATGAGGCCGGAGGCGCAGCCTCCGGATATCGCTACCCGATATGGAAGGATGCAGGAGTCAGAAGCGGCCCCTTCGGGTCCGTGAAGTCAGAATGAAAAGCCGGCGTTGTGAGGTGCGATTCCGCGAGCCGTTCCCGCGAGCTTTTGAGTGGAGGAGCGGCTGTCGGAATCGAACTTTGAGGAGTCAGGTTTTCATTCTGTCTTCTGACTCCTGACTCCTGTCTCCCATATTCCGAAGGAATATTCGGGGC
>CAZARO010000182.1:0-1203 GCA_964487165.1 uncultured Solibacteraceae bacterium
CGCCACGGCAGTAACCTGCGGCGAATGCGAGTATTGCCGCTCGGGCTATTTCATCTTCTGCAAGAACCGCAGGGGGATGGGTCATGGAGTAAACGGCGCGTTCACGAACTATGTGGTTGTGCGGCCGGATCAGCTTTATCGCGTGCCGGAAGGATTCTCGATGGCTGAAGCCTCTCTCGCCGAGCCATTCGCGGCGGTGGTGCAGGCCGTCGCCGAATTGACGCAGGTGCGGATTGGCGATATAGCGGTGGTTTCCGGACCTGGGCCAATCGGTTTGCTGGCGGTCAAACTTCTCGCGGCGGAAGGCATTCGCACCATCGTTGCCGGCGCCACCGGCGACGAGCAAAGGATGGAAGCGGCGAAACGCTTTGGCGCGAGCGAAGTGGTGAACACAGTCGAAAGGAGTCTCGCCGATGCGGTGCGCGACGCCACGGGGGGCCGGGGCGCCGATGTCGCATTTGAATGTGCCGGGCATCCGGCATCCGTTCGCGGCTGCCTTGAGTCGCTTCGGCCCATGGGCCAATACACGCAAATCGCAGTCTGTGGACGGGAAATTCAATTTCCAATCGATCTGATGTGGTACAAGCAACTCACGCTACGCGGGTCGATCACCTATACCTCGCGCACATGGGATCGGGTCATGAGCATTTACGCAGGCGGCAAAGTGCGTTTCGACGACCTGATATCGGTGGACCTCCCGATTTCCGAATGGAAGACCGCATTCGATCTCTGCATGGACAAGAAGGCCCTCAAGGTGCTCATGCACCCAGTCTAGAGGGCGGGGCGACCGGAACGTTCTCCGGCAGCGGTTCGCCGGTCAGTCGCTACTCAGACGAGCGGAAGCTGTCGCCGCACCGGCAGGGACGCGTGTGCCTGTGGCCGCGGTGAAAAGCGGCGGCTTCGTAGCCGGGTTGCTACACTTATGGCTATGGCTTCGGTGGCTGCCGAAGGCCGTGGCGGAGGGCGCGGCCGGCGGCGTGTGTTAACAACCACAGCTCTTAAAGCCGCTGGACCACCTGCCACACCAGGCGATGTCAGCGGGGGGCCCCGGGCTGAGGCGATTCTCTTCGGATCCGCCATCCTGTTCAGTGCATTTCTGCTCTTTCAAGTGCAGCCGCTGATCGCCAAGCTGATTCTGCCCTGGTTCGGCGGGTCGGCGGCTGTGTGGACAGTCTCGATGCTGTTCTTCCAGTTGGTCCTACT
>CAZARO010000182.1:1213-8039 GCA_964487165.1 uncultured Solibacteraceae bacterium
CTGGCTGAACCGCAGGACCGCGGGCGCGCAGCGAAGGTGCCACGTTGCATTGCTCGCGCTGAGTTCCCTCTGGCTGCCGATTCTGCCTTCGCCGCTGTGGAAGCCCAATGGAATGGAAGATCCCCTGCTGCGCATCCTGGGTTTGCTGGCGGCGACGGTGGGGCTGCCCATGTTGCTGCTCTCCTCCACCAGCCCGCTGCTGCAATCGTGGTACTCGCGCGCCAAAGGCGGCGCGACGCCTTACCGATTTTTTGCGATGTCGAACGCCGGTTCCATGGCCGGGCTGCTCGCCTACCCGGTGCTGTTCGAGCCTTACTTCACCGGCCGCCAGCAGGCGTGGATATGGTCGATCTCCTATGTCGCCTTCGCGGCCGCGTGCGCGGCACTGGCGTGGCACACACGCGGCGCGCCGGTCGCGTCCCTCATTCGCGGGACGTCCGAAATTGCGGCGCCCACTGTTTCCGAACGCCTGCTGTGGGCGGGTCTGGCCGCGTGCCCCTCGGCTTTGCTGCTGGCCTTCACCAGCCACATCACCGGGAACATTGCCGCCATCCCGTTCCTATGGGTCTTGCCGCTCGGTCTCTATCTGCTCAGCTTCATACTTTGTTTCGACAGCGACCGCTGGTATCGCCGCTGGCTGTTCGCTCCCCTGGCTGCCGTGGCGCTGCCTGTAAGTGCCTGGCTGATCTCGGGCAGCGAGAGGATTTCAGATCTCAGGCTGCTGAATTTGAGATCGGTCATTGCGCTCCTTTGCGCCGCCATGTTTGCGCTCTTTATGGTTTGCCATGGTGAACTGGCCCGGCGCCGCCCCGCTCCCGCGCATGTGACTTCGTTTTACCTGATGGTGGCGACGGGCGGCGCCGCCGGCGGGGTGTTCATTAGTGTCGTGGCTCCAGGCTGCTTCAACGCTCTGTACGACTTGCCCATCGTACTTTCGCTGACGGCATTCCTATTCGTGTACCTGCTATACATTGCGCGACCAAAGGGTTTGCCCTCGCAACCCCGCCGCGGCGCACCCGGCGAAAGCCGCGGCAAGACCATTCCGGCCGGGCATCGCCCGCTGGTCTTCACGCTGGCCGGACTGACCGTCGTCTATATCGCGGCACGCCTGATTGCGGGGACGTTGGGGGGGACGCCTTTGCTGAATGCTCCCTACGATGCGACCGTCCTGTTGTTGCTGACAGGCAGCCTGGCCGCTTACCTGCTTTGGCGCAGCCGCGGCTCACCGGAAGCGAGCCTGGTGTTATTGACCGCGGCGGCTGGCCTGGCAGTGGGCTTCGCCGGCATTCTCGCGCGAGAGACCTGGCATTCATTCGGCTATGCGCGCCTGCTGACGCGAAACTTCTACGGATCGCTGGTGGTCTACGACGACGAGATGCCTCGCCCGATGGGACCCGTGCGCGTGCTCCGGAACGGCGCCATCGATCACGGGGAGCAGTTCCTCTGGCCGCGGAATCAGAGTTACGCGACCACGTACTACGGCCGCAATTCGGGCGTCGGCCGCGCCCTCGATACACTCATGGCGCAAGGGCCGGTCAACGCGGGCGTGGTCGGCCTTGGCGCCGGCACGCTGGCGGTCTACGCGCGGCCGGGCGATCGCTACTACCTTTACGAGATCAACCCCAATGTGGTGAAGGTTGCGAATAGTCAGTTCACATTCCTGCGCGATTGCCAGGCCCCACATGAGATTATTCCCGGCGATGCCAGGCTCTCGCTCGAACGCGAACCGTCCCGGCATTTCGACCTGCTGGTGCTGGACGCGTTTTCGGGCGATTCCATTCCCGTGCATCTGCTCACACGCGAGGCTTTCCGTTTGTACTGGCGGCACCTGAAGCGCGACGGGGTGCTGGCCGTGCATGTCTCGAACAAGTACCTCTCGCTCGCCCCAGTTGTCGCACTGGCGGCAATCGAGAACCGCAGGCAGGCCATGATGTTGTCATACGCCGGCAATGACCTGACCGAGGAGTCCTCATCGGATTGGGTGCTGGTGACTTCTCGCCCGGGCTTTTTCGGCCGGCCCGATATCGTGCCTGTTGCAAAGCCGATCGCTGCCATCCCGGGATTACGCGCGTGGACCGACGGTTACAGTAACCTTTACCGCATCCTGCGGTAGCGACGGTTTCCGCCGGGAGCTTGTGGTATATAATCGCTTCCAAGCTGTCGAAACCCATGACGAACCGGATTTTGTTACCTCTTGTTTTCCTGGGCGGCTCTCTGGCGGCGCAGGTCGCCTATGACCGCATTCTGCACGCCGACCGCGAGCCCCAGAACTGGCTCACTTACTCGGGTGGCTATGCCAGTAACCGCTATAGTCCTCTCACTCAGATCAATCGCGGCAACGTGAAGGATCTGCAGATGAAGTGGGTCTACCATCCCATTTACACGAAGACCGCCAAGAACCAGTCGAAGATGGAGAACACACCACTGGTGGTGGATGGCATCGTGTACACCGGCACGGCTCTCGAAGCCGTGGCTCTCGATGCCGTGTCGGGCCGCATGTACTGGAAACTCCCGCATACGCTAGACCCCGCCGCGTATTACAACGCTTATGAAGTGAACAAAGGCATGGCGATCTCCGGAGACACGCTGCTCTGGGCGACCATCGACTGCCATCTGCTGGCCATCGATACCAAAACCGGGCACGTGATCTGGGACAAGCTAATGGCGGATTGGCGAAAAGGCTACCAGTACAACGTGGCTCCGCTGGTGGTCAGGAATATGGTGATTTTGGGGCCGGCGACCAACGAGGCGGGCGCCAACTGCTGGGTGGCAGCCTATGACGTGAAGACCGGCAACGAACTCTGGAAGTTCGACACGGCCCCCAATTCGGCGGCGGATCCCGCGGCCAAGACGTGGGCGGGCGACTCCTGGAAGCACGGCGGCAGCCCGATCTGGAACGGAGGAACCTACGACCCGGAAACCAACCTGACTTTCTGGGGGACGGGCAACCCTAACCCGGGCTGGAACGGCGATCCCCGCGCACCGGGCGACAATCTGTATTCCGACAGCGTCGTGGCGCTAGACGCGGACACCGGGAAGCTGAAATGGTATTACCAGTTCACGCCGGGGGACGAATACGACTGGGATTCGACGCAGGTTCCCGTGCTGGCCAACATGGATTGGAAGGGCCAGCCGCGCAAGCTGATGCTCTGGGCCAACCGCAACGGCTTTTTCTACGTGCTGGACCGGACGAACGGGCAATTCCTGATGGGCAAGAACTTCGTGAAGCAAAACTGGGCTATCGGCATCGATGAAAACGGCCGGCCGATCAAAAATCCCAGCTTGTGGCCGAAGCCCATGGGGTTTACCTTCATCGAACCCACCACCGGGGGTGGAACCAACTGGTATCCGCCGTCCTATAGCCCGCGAACCGGACTCATGTATGTGTCCGCGCGGGAAGGCGGCGCCAGGTCCGGCAAGGGCGACCCGGGCCCGTGGATCGAGGGCCAGAGATACACCGGGAATGGAGCCGATCGCGGTCCCTCCCGGCTGCCCTTGACCGGCGGACCGCCCCGCATCACGGCCAACGGCACTTTTCGAACGGAGGCGGAAGGCTATAGTGCAATCCGCGCCATTGACCCGCGGACCGGCGAGAAGAAGTGGGACTTCAAGATGGTGGATAACACCGAAAGCGGCGTCCTCTCGACCGCCGCGGACCTGGTCTTCGGCGGCGGGATGGAAGGGAACTTCGTGGCTCTCGACGCACGCACCGGCGAGTTGCTGTGGCACGCGAACCTGGGCGGCCCGAATGCGAGCGGACCCATCAGTTACGCCGTCGATGGCAAGCAGTACGTGGTCGGTACGGGCGCCGGCACAATGTACGTTTTTGCGCTTCCCGATTGAGGCGGCGCCCGGCCGGGCGAGCATTTGCCACCGGGGACGGCAATGTGATATAAACCTGAAACCAGAGAGGGATCGGGATGGATGCGACGAGGACCCGTGGGCAGGTTCCGGCCTGTTTCCGGCGGAATCTGACTGCCACAACCCGTAGGCCGCGAGACGGCTCCCACAAGTTTCTGTGAAGGAAGGCTAAACACCACATGTATATACGTTTGCTCCTGTCAGCCGTATTGGTCGCGGGCGTGTTGCCTGCGCAGGTCACTTACGACCGGCTTCTGCATGCCGACCGTGAGCCCCAGAACTGGCTCACTTACTCGGGAAGCTATGCGGGTATTCGTTTCAGCCCGCTTACTCAGATCAATCGCGACAATGTGAAGAATTTGCAGATGAAATGGGTCTACCACCCGACTTACATCAAGACCGGCAATAACCAGTCCAAAATGGAAAACACGCCGATAGTGGTGGATGGCGTCATTTACACCGGTACGGCGCTCGAAGCCGTAGCTCTCGATGCTGCCACGGGACGTATGTACTGGAAGCTCCAACACCCTCTCGATCCCAAGGCTTACTACAACGCTTACGAAGTCAACAAGGGCATGGCAATCTCCGGGGACACGCTGTTGTGGGCGACCGTCGATTGCCATCTGCTGGCCATCGACACCAAGACCGGGCATGTCATCTGGGACACGCTGATGGCGGACTGGCGAAAGGGCTACCAGTACAACATAGCGCCGCTGGTCGTCCGCAACATGGTGATTCTGGGGCCGGCGACCAACGAGGCCGGCGCTAACTGCTGGGTTTCGGCGTATGACGTGAAAACCGGCAAAGAGCTCTGGCGGTTCTACACCGCGCCCCAGTCGGCCGATCAGCCTGAAGCCAAGACCTGGACTGGAGACTCCTGGAAGCACGGCGGCAGCCCGCTCTGGAACGGGGGAGCCTACGATCCGGAAACGAATCTGACTTTCTGGGGAACGGGCAATCCCAACCCGGGCTGGAACGGCGATCCCCGCACGCCGGGCGACAATCTCTGGTCGGCCAGCGTCATCGCGCTCGATGCCGACACCGGGAAGCTGAAATGGTATTACCAGTTCACGCCGGGCGACGAATATGACTGGGATTCCACGCAGGTTCCGGTGCTGGTCAACCTGGACTGGCAAGGCCAGCCGCGTAAGGTGATGCTTTGGGCCAATCGCAACGGCTTTTTCTACGTGCTGGACCGGACCACGGGAAAGTTCCTGTTAGGCAAGAATTTCGTCAAGCAGAACTGGCAACTTGGGTTTGACGAAGTTGGCCGGCCGATTAAGGATCCGGCCCGATGGCCCAAGCCGATGGGGGGCACCCGCATTGAACCCGGTAACCAGGGCGGCACCAACTGGTATCCGCCATCCTACAGTCCGCTGACGGGGTTGTTTTACATCCCTACCTGGGAGAATTCGGGCGGGAATTCACCTAAGGGCGACCCGGGCACCTGGATGGAAGGCTATCGATACACCGGCACCGGATACGACTTTCGTCCCGGCCCGCCGGCGGCAGGCCGCGGCGGCGGCGCTACAGCCGCAAGGCGGCGCCCGGGCAGGGCTCTTCCCGAATTCAAGACCGAAGACGAAGGCTATGGCGCCATCCGCGCTATCGACCCGAAGACCGGCGAGAAGAAGTGGGACTTCAAGATGGTCAACTACACGGAATCCGGCGTCCTCTCGACTGCCGGTAACCTGGTATTCGGCGGCGGCATGGATGGCGACTTCGTCTGCCTGGACGCACGCACCGGCGAAGCTCTTTGGCACGCCTACCTGGGCGGACCGAATGCGAGCGGCCCGATCAGTTACGCCGTCGATGGCAAGCAGTACATCATCGGCACTGGTGAAGGCTCCATGTATGCTTTCGCGCTGCCAGACTGAGGAAGGACAGTGAGGCCCGCATGACGAACCGGATTTTGTTACCCCTTGTTTTTCTGGGCGGCTCTCTGGCGGCGCAGGTCACCTATGACCGCATTCTGCACGCCGACCGCGAGCCCCAGAACTGGCTCACTTACTCGGGTGGCTATGCCAGTAACCGCTATAGTCCTCTCACTCAGATCAATCGCGGCAACGTGAAGGATCTGCAGATGAAGTGGGTCTACCATCCCATTTACACGAAGACCGCCAAGAACCAGTCGAAGATGGAGAACACACCACTGGTGGTGGATGGCATCGTGTACACCGGCACGGCTCTCGAAGCCGTGGCTCTCGATGCCGTGTCGGGCCGCATGTACTGGAAACTCCCGCATACGCTAGACCCCGCCGCGTATTACAACGCTTATGAAGTGAACAAAGGCATGGCGATCTCCGGAGACACGCTGCTCTGGGCGACCATCGACTGCCATCTGCTGGCCATCGATACCAAAACCGGGCACGTGATCTGGGACAAGCTAATGGCGGATTGGCGAAAAGGCTACCAGTACAACGTGGCTCCGCTGGTGGTCAGGAATATGGTGATTTTGGGGCCGGCGACCAACGAGGCGGGCGCCAACTGCTGGGTGGCAGCCTATGACGTGAAGACCGGCAACGAACTCTGGAAGTTCGACACGGCCCCCAATTCGGCGGCGGATCCCGCGGCCAAGACGTGGGCGGGCGACTCCTGGAAGCACGGCGGCAGCCCGATCTGGAACGGAGGAACCTACGACCCGGAAACCAACCTGACTTTCTGGGGGACGGGCAACCCTAACCCGGGCTGGAACGGCGATCCCCGCGCACCGGGCGACAATCTGTATTCCGACAGCGTCGTGGCGCTAGACGCGGACACCGGGAAGCTGAAATGGTATTACCAGTTCACGCCGGGGGACGAATACGACTGGGATTCGACGCAGGTTCCGGTGCTGGCCAACATGGATTGGAAAGGCCAGCCGCGCAAGGTGATGCTCTGGGCCAATCGCAACGGCTTTTTCTATGTGCTGGACAGGGCCACGGGAAAGTTTTTGATGGGCAAGAACTTCGTCAAACAGAACTGG
>CAZARO010000183.1:0-8034 GCA_964487165.1 uncultured Solibacteraceae bacterium
TGCTCTCCGCCGCGCTGCTCCACGATCCCGAACTGCTGATCCTCGACGAGCCGTTCTCGGGGCTCGACGTGAACACCGCGCTGGTGCTCCGCCGCCTCATTAAGGGGCTTGCCGAACGCGGAAAGATGGTCTTCTACAGCTCGCACGTTCTGGAGATCGTCGAGAAGGTCTGCGACATCGTCCTGATCCTTCGCAAAGGCCGCGTAGTTGCGCACGATTCTGTGGCCCGCCTGCGCGAATTGATGGCGGAATCGTCGCTTGAGGGCGTGTTCGCCCAGCTCACCGAGGCTGCGGACACCGACATAATGGCGCGGCGCATTCTGGACGTAGTTGCGTCATGAGACGCGTCATGAGTGGCATCGTGAGACGCTGGCTCGACTCGACCCACGGCACGCGCCTGGAGCTGGTGCGGCATTTCCTGGCGGACTTCTTCGTCAGCGATCTGGTCAGCACGCCGGAGCAGTGGAGGCGCGTGGCGATCGGAGTAATCTCCGTCCTCATCTCCGCCGGGATCTTGATGATCCCCACGTTTGTAAATCGCTACGACTGCGTGGAGATGGGAGCGCCTTCGCGATTCTGCCCCGCGATCTCAGATTACCGTGCCGCGTACCTCGACCTGGTCCGCGCGGACACCACCTGGCTCATCGGCCTGGCCTTCTGCTTCACCGGCCTGCTGACCGCCATCCAATGGCAGTCGCTGTTCCCCAGTCTGCGCGACCGCCTGGCGCTGGCGTCGCTACCGGTGAGTCCGCTGGATATTTTCTGGAGCAAGTTGACCGCGGTGATCGCCGGCTTCGCGGCATTCGCGGTGGCGATGAACGGAGTCCCCGCCCTATTGTTCGCTTGGATCGTTGCGGGACGCTGGCAGCAGCATCCGATCCCCGCGCAGGCACTGGCGACCTTCGCGGCGATGTCGGCGGCCTGCGTCTTCATCTTCTTCGGTACGCTCGCACTGCAGGGTTTGCTGCTGAACTTCCTCCCGCCACGTCTGTTCGACCGTGTCTCGGTCTATGCGCAAGCCACGCTGTTCACCTCGAACGTGGCGGCGCTGCCCTTTCTCTGGCGGCAACCGTCGCCGGCCTGGTGGCCTCCACAGTGGTTCGCGGGATTGGCCGAAGCTATGTTGGGCCGCGCCAATCCGGAAGCCCGCTATGCGCTGTATGCCGTGGGCGCGACGCCGCTGCTCGCCATCCTCAGTTACCTGCTCAGCTACCATCGCTACGAGCGCCTTCTGATCGAAGCGCCGGGCGCCAAGGCGCGCAATCCACGGCAGTGGCCCGCCTGGCTGACGCTGCGCGATCCGCACGAGCAGGCCGTCTTCGCCTTCATCTGGAAGACGCTCACCCGCAGCCGTCTCCATCGCCTGGTGCTGCAGGCGGCGGCCGGCATGGCGATCGCGTGGATTGTCGGCGCGGGCGATCTGGGAAGCCGCGATTCCTTTCCGGTGGTGCTCATTCCCCTGGCGGTTTCGGTGAGCCTCATCGCGGGACTGCGCTACCTCTTTTCCATCCCCTCCGAACTGCGCGCCAACTGGCTTTTCCAGATCGCCGAGAGCGAAGGCCGGCAAGCGTGGCTGCGCGCCGTGGATCGCTTCACGGTCGGATGCGCGCTCGTGCCGGTCTACGCGTCGAGCCTGCCGGCGGCCATCGCGGTGTTCGGCTGGTGGCGAGCTCTCCGCGTTACCGTGCTGGGATTCTTCCTCGCGCTGGTGGTGTTCGAATTCCTGTTCCGCGATTGGCGCAAGGCGCCATTCACCTGCTCCTACCTGCCCGGCAAACGGCAGCTCTGGCAGATGTTGCTGGCGGCATTCGCGGCGCTCTCCTATCTGGGCACCGCGGTGCTTGTGGTCCACGAATTCAGTGACGGCTGGGTGACTTTCGCGGCCGCTTTTCCGCTGCTGTGGGGCGCGTGGAACTGGCTGCACAAACGGCGCACGGAAAGCTGGCCGGAGACTCCTCTGGTCTACGACGACCTGCCGGAGCCGGCAGTCTCTTCCCTGCACATCGATTTCGAACTCGGTTCGCTGGAGAGTCCGCAGCCCAGCACCGAAGTTCGCGCGGCGCATGCGCCATTCTGGGAAACCGCGGACGATGACAGCCGCGATGCCGCTTCCTTCTTCGGGCTCGCTGGCCTGCTGGACGATCTCCGCTACGGCCTGCGCCTGCTGCGGCGGAACTTCGCCCTCGCCGCCACCATCGTAGCCACTCTGACGGTCGGGATCGGGATGAACGTGAGTGTCTTTACGCTGCTCAATGCGGTCGCCTTCCGGCCGCATGTGCCCGATCCCGGCACCTTCGCGCGCGTCTCGCCAGTGCATACCGGCGAAGGCCTGGCGCCGGTCGGCGGGGTGACCGCCGACGAATATCTCGCCTATCGCGACCGCGCGCATTCCTTCGCCAGCCTGGCGGCATCCTTCCGCACCAGCGTGACCCTAGAGAACGACCGCTCCACGGCCGCACGGGCGCTGCTGGTGTCGTGCAATTTCTTCGCAGTGTATGGCGCCGGGAGTCCGCGCACCGGCCGCTTCTTCCGCCCCGACGAGTGCGCGACTGTGGGCCAGGCTCCCGTGGCCGTCATCGCCGAAGAGCTGTGGCGCGACCGCTTCGGCGGCGACCGGCAGATTGTGGGACGCCGCATCAACATTGACGACCAGCCGTTCACAGTGGTGGGAGTAGTGCCGGCCGGAAGCGCCGCCAAGGCCAACGGAACCGAGGTCTGGATTCCTTATACCGCGCAGCCCTCCCTCGATCTGGGCTTCGATCCTTTCGGCAAAATGAGTTCCTGGCTGTGGCTCGATGGCAGGCTGGCGCCCGGCATATCGCGTTCCGCCGCGCAGGCCGAACTGACCGTACTGGCGCGCCAACTGGACAGCCTGCATCCCGGCCGGGAAACCACGCTCTATGTGACCGACGGCTCGTTTCTAGCGCAGCAGCCCATCATGAATCCCGGCGGCGGAAACATATTTCAAGGGTTTTGGGTGATGATGTTCCTGATGCTGGCGCTCGGCATGGTGCTGTGCGTTACCTGCGCCAATGTCATGACGCTGCTGCTTTCCCGCGCGGTGGGCCGCCGCCGGGAAATCGCCGTGCGTTTGTCGCTGGGCGCGCCGCGCTCGCGTCTTCTGCGAATGCTGATGGCCGAAGGTTTCCTGCTGGCCGTGGCCGCGGGCATGGCGAGCATCTATATCTCGTATCGCGTGCCGGCGCTTCTCTTCCACTTCATCGCCAACAGTCCCGCCGATTTTCCGCTCGATCCCGACTGGCGCATCTTCGCTTACGTTTTCGGAATCGCCCTCGCCGCCGGAGGCATTTCCGCGCTCGCGCCGGCGCTGGAATCGTTGAAGGTCGATCTCACCGCCTCGCTGAAAGGCGTGGGCGCGAGCAACGGCGGCGATTCGGGCAGCCGTCTCCGCTCCCTGCTGGTATCTCTGCAAGTGGCATTCAGCCTGGCCCTGCTGGTGGGGGGCGGGATGTTCGTCCAGGATTATTGGCGCATGGCGCACGAGTATCCCGGTTATGAAGCCCGCAACGTGCTGGTTGCCCCGCTGCGCTACCCTGCCGGTTACAGCGCCGACCGCGCGGTTCCTTTGATCCGCGACGTACTGGCGCGCGTTCAAGGGCTGCCGGGCGTTTCTTCCGCCGTGCGCAGCAACGTCGTGCCGTTTACCGGAAACCAAATCGCCTCCGCCAGATTTGCCGGCCGCCGCTACCAACCTACTCACGAGATCAACGTTCAGCCCGGTGCCCCCGGTCTGCTGGGCACGCTCGGCATTCGCCTGCTGCGCGGGCGCGATTTTCGCGAGTCGGACCTGCCCTCGATAAATGGATCCGCCCGCGCCATCGTGTCGGAGAAATTCGTGCGCGAAATGTCGCCGCAGAGCGACCCTGTGGGCCGTGTGCTGGAGCTGACGGATGGGCCGTCCTACGAAATCGTCGGCGTGGCAAAGGACGTGAACACCCCGATGACTTCCGACCCCATCGTCTATGTCTTCAATCAATGGGACCACCGGCAGGCGTACCTGATGGTCCGCTTCTCCGGCAATACGCGAGCCATGGAAGACGCTGTTCGCACCGCTGTGCGCGGCGTACGCAGCGACATCCTGGTGATGCCGCAAACGCTGCAGGCGCGCATCGACGATGCTTTGCTGGAAACGTGGCGGGTCGTCACCCTGATCCTCTCGCTCGGCCTGGTAGCCATGGTGTTGTCGGTTGCCGGCATCTATGGCGTGATCTCATTCACGGTGACGCAGAAGACTCGCGAAATCGGCATACGGTTGGCGCTGGGCGCGCAGAAGACGGACATTTTTCGTGAGGTGCTGGTTTCCGGCGGCCGTCCCGTGCTGCTGGGGTTGTTCATCGGTCTTTGGATCGCGCTGGCCGGCGATTCCGCCATTCGCAGCATTTTCGCGAACGCACCCGTTCAGCTGGACACAGCGAATCCCGCAGTCTTCATCGGCTCGGCGCTGGTGCTGGCCCTGGCGGCGTTGGCCGCAATGTTCTTCCCCGCTCGTCGGGGCGCCCGCAGCGACCCCATGAAGGCGCTGCACTACGAGTAAGCACTCTTCCGGTCAATCGGCGCTTCACGGCCTGTTCACAGGCCTCGGGGGCGGGTTGCACCGTTAGCACCCCGCCGTTAGTTTTCGCGAGGCTGATGGGTTATGCAGAATTGGTGGGGCGGACCCCCTGGTCCGCGCGGGCGCCCCCGTCCCGCTCTTTGCGGGAAGAACTAGGCGCCTGCAACTGTCGACAAGCCGACCAGGGGGTCGGCCGCGGACGAGGGCGTCCGCCCGACTATTTCCGGCTTCCTGTTCCATGACCGAACACTATAGCCATTGACAATATAGCCAGTGTGGATATAATGAAGCATGCAACCGGCCTCCCTGCTTCCCCTGCCCTCGGCGACTTTTCATATCCTCATGGCCGTCGCCGGCGAAGATCGCCACGGCTACGCCATCATCCAGGACATCGAACAACGCACCGGCGGCGCTTTGCGCCTCAGCGCCGGCACGCTCTACCGCTCCATCCAACGCATGCTGGAGCAGGGCCTTCTGGTGGAGACCCGCGAGCGCCCCGCGCCTGAACTGGACGATGAACGGCGCCGCTACTACCGCATTACGCCGTTCGGCAAGTCCGTGGCGCGGGCCGAAGCGCGGCGCCTCAGCGACCTCGTGGTGATGGCGCGTGCCAGCGGATTCGCACCGGGGAGGGCATGATGCGGCTCTATCGACTGCTGCTCTCGATCTATCCTGCGTCGTTCCGCAATGAGTACGCCGGCGAAATGTCGGCCGTCTTCGCGCGCCGCCTGCGGGACACTTCCGCGGTAGCGCTGCCGGCGCTCTGGATCGGCGTGTTCTGCGAAGTGCTTTTCAATGCCGCGGCAGTGCACGCCGATATCCTGCGCCAGGATCTCCGCTACACCGTGCGCGGCCTCCGTCGCACTCCCGGATTCGCGGCCACCGCCGTGCTCGTCGTAGCCCTCGGAGTGGGCGCGAACACCGCCGCCTTCTCGCTGGCCGACCAGGCGCTGCTGCGGCCGCTGCCGTTCCCGCAATCCGAGCGGCTGGTGAGATTGTGGCAGACCGTCCCCGGTGCCACGCAACTGGAACTCTCCCCCGCCAACTATGCCGACTGGAAAAGCATGAGCCACTCCTTCGCGGCGATGGGGGCGTACAATAGCAACGCGGTCAATCTGGTGGGCCAGGGCGAGCCGGAGCGCGTGGACGTCGCTATGGTCGATAGCGACGTGCTGCCAACGCTGGGAGTCCAGCCGTTGCTGGGACGCCTTTTTGCCGCCGACGAGAATCGCGACGGCGCCGGCGGAACGCTGCTACTCAGCTATGGATTGTGGCAGCGGCGATTTGGCGGCGACCCGAATATTCTGGGCAGCCAACTCCTGTTAAACGACGAACGCTATACCGTCATCGGCGTGATGCCGCGCACGTTCTACTTCCCTAATCGCGACACGCAGTTGTGGACTCCTATCCGGCTGAAGGCCGATAACTATGTGGACCGCAACGATAACTGGCTCGCGGCTGTGGGCCGCTTGCGCCCCGGCGTTACGCTGGCGCAGGCGTCATCCGAGATGGCGGTGGTGGCCGCGCAGCTCGAGCGTCAATACCCCAAGGAAGATGAGAAAACCGGCGCCAACGTCTACCTGCTGCGCGACGACGTATCTAAGCAATCGCGTCTGTTGTTGTACGCGCTGGTAGGCGCGGCGATATGCGTGCTGCTGATCGCTTGCACCAACCTGGCGAACCTGTTGCTGGTGCGCGCCCTGGTACGCGAGAAGGAACTGGCGGTACGAACCGCGATCGGCGCCGGCCGCGAGCGCCTGGTGCGCCAGTTGACCACCGAGAGCCTGGTGCTGGCGCTCCTTGGCGGCGCACTCGGAGTAGTGGCCGCCGGTCTCACCGTGCCCCTGCTCTCACGGCTGATCCCCAACACTCTGCCCGTCCAGCAAGCCTCGGCGTTCGACTGGCGGGTGCTGCTCTTCGCCGGCCTGCTGACCGCACTCACTGGCGTTGTCTTCGGCGTGGCGCCCGCCTGGCGTGTCTGCCGGAAGGCCGATCTGACGGCATTGCGGGAAGGGGCGCGCGCCGGCAGCGGCAAGAAGGAGTTGCTCCGCTCGGCACTGGTGATGGCGGAGGTCACCGCTTCCGTGGTGCTCCTGGTCTCCACCGGCCTGCTGCTGCGCGCGCTGTGGAAGGTGCAGGGAGTCGACCCCGGATTCCGCACCGAAGGCGTGCTCACCCTGCGAACCGCCCTGCCCTTTCCGAAGTACGCCTCCACCGCGATGCGCGCCGCTTTCTACAACCGCGTGATGGGCGAAATCCGCCAGCTTCCCGGCGTCACCGGCACGGCCTATATCAGTTTCCTGCCCATGGTGATGGGCGGCGGCATCTGGCCGGTAGAGGTTGGCGAACGGGTGGTGGAACATACCGCGGGCCACACCGCCAGCATGCGCTTCGTGACGCCCGGATTCTTCTCCGCCATGCGGATTCCTGTGCGCGCCGGCCGCGACGTGGCGGACGGCGATACGCTCGACCGGCTGCAAGTCGCCGTGGTAAGCGCGGCTTTCGCCGAGCGTTACTGGCCTCATCAGAATCCGCTAGGCCGGCAATTCAAGATGGCGTTTCACGATCGCACGGTGGTTGGCGTAGTGGGCGATATCCGCGTGCGCGGCATGGAGCGGAGCAGCGAGCCGCAAGTCTATTTTCCATACCGCCAGGTGCAGGATGGCTGGTTTCAATTCTACGAGCCCAAGGACCTGGTGGTCCGCTCGCAGGGCAACGCTGCCGCCCTGCTGCCGCAGATCCAGCGCATCGTGCGCACCGCCGATGCGGAACAGCCGGTGTCGAACGTGCGAACCTTGGCGGAGATTGTGGAAGACAACACCGCCTCGCGCGCCGTGGAAGTGCGCGTCCTGGGGGCCTTCGCGGCCATCGCGTTTCTGCTGGCCGCTATCGGCATCCACGGCGTGCTGGCGTTCGCGGTGTCGAACCGCGCGCGCGAAATCGGAGTGCGGATGGCGCTGGGAGCGCAACGCGGCGACATCGTCAGGATGGTGGTGCTGCGCGGCGCCATCCTGGCCGTGGCGGGCGTAGTGCCTGGAGTGGCGCTAGCGTGGTACGCCGGCAAAATGATGGAAGCGCTGCTGGCCGGCGTGAAGCCCTACGATGCGCCGGCGTTCCTCGCCGCCACCGGCCTCACCGTGGCGATGACGATTCTTGGATGCCTGCTGCCCGCCTGGCGCGCCGCCCGCGTGGACCCGATGACAGCCATGCGGCTGGAGTGAGATTCGGGCGTATAATCGTCGGAGGAGGAGAGGCCGAGTGAAACTACTGCCGTCGCTTTTCCTGCTGCCGATTCTTCTCGTTCCGGCCCTGTGCCAGAGCGATCGCGTCGAACTGGTGTCCGCTAAACCGGGCCGCGCAGAGGCTAAGGTCGCCGGTCTCGTCCTTCGGGCCGACGAAGCTACGCTCAACCCCGATACCGGCGAACTCAAAATGAGCGGCCACGTCCACGTCACCCTGCC
>CAZARO010000184.1:0-8030 GCA_964487165.1 uncultured Solibacteraceae bacterium
GAAGTGGGCGCGTTTTACTCCAATATCGATTATATGACCGTCCCCAGCCTTCCCGACGACGCCATGTATTTCCACACGCAATATCGCCAGGCCGCGCCTTGCGTGCCCATCGCGACCGACGGGCCGAAACTCAACCTCGACGGCCGCAACAACTATGTCTACATGGAAACGCACGGCCGCGGCCACTTGATGGGCGTGACCCTCGGCGTGCTGGAGAACGCCCCCGGCTGGTGGGGCGAGGGCGACGACATGATCTTCGTCGACGACGAATCCAAGGTGCTGATCAACGGCACCGGGTCGGAGGATTATTTCCTGGGCAGTTGGGACTTCGGCGGGCGCGATGGCGCGCAGCCGTTCGGATACTCCATGTACGGCGCGCCCCTCATCGTCAACGCCGAGCGGACCGGCGGCCGCTACTGCTGCTACCGCTGGCATGGCGATAACCCCGTGACCTTCGAGCGCTACCTCAAGCACACCATGGAACACGGCCACGCCGACGACCGCGGCGACAATTTCTTTTCCTGCGCCTATTGGTATCAGTCCACGCCGTTCACCGATTTTCCCGCGCTCCCGCCCGTGAATCTGCGCACGCCGGTGGTGAAGACCGCATGAAGTTGACTCGGCGCGAAGCCGCCGGCGCGCTCACCGGCGCCCTGGGCCTGGCCCAGGCGAAACCGCAGCCGGCACCCGGCGACAAGCCTCGCGAGATCCATGCCGTTTGGGCCGGCGCGGGCGATGCCGGCACTACCGCCGAATCCGTCCGCGCCTTCGTGGCGCAGCTCAAACGCGCCAACATCCATAAGCTGGTGATGGGCGTCAAAGAGGGCGGCGGCAGCGTGGTCTGGCATAGCAAGCGCTTCCCGCAACTCATTTCCCCGCGCTACCAAGACTTCGATCTGGTGGAGAATCTCGTCCGCGAAGCTCACGATCGAGGGATCGAGGTTCACGCCTGGCTGATCGATTTCTATGAGAGCCAGAACGGCGCCGCCTTCCGCGAACATCCCGAGTGGGTGCAGCTAAATGCCGAAGGTAAGCCCACTAACAGCGAAAAGCTGCTCGATGGCGAGAAGCTTCCCGTCAGGGCGTACCCGAACATCTGGATGTGTCCCGCGCAGCGGCCCGGTTATGCCGACCAATGGCTGCTGCCACTTATTGAAGAGCTGGTTTCCACTTACCCCATCGACGGCATTCATCACGATTATGTCCGCTACGGCGGGGACGTGGCGCCCGATACTTACTGCTTTTGCGATTACTGTCTGAAGAACATTCCGCGGCACGCCCTGCTGCACTGGGAGAGCGGACTTGGCACCCGCCAGCAGGTGGAGATCGTGCGGCCTCGCCTGGAAGCCAATTGGGAAGCCACGCCGGACATGCTGCCGGCCGGCTGGGAGGCCATGAACCGGCGCGAAAAGGCCGATTTCATTCTCAACGGCCGCACTATCGCCGGCGGCCCGCCCGACATGCGCTACTTCTTCTACGAGTACCGCGTCGACCAGATCGCGCGCTTTGTGCGCGAGGCCCATGAGCGCTCCAAGCGCATCAATCCCAGGATTCAGATGACTGCCGCGGTGTTTAAGAATCCGATCCAGAGCGGGCGTTATCTGGGGCAGAAATGGTCCGATTGGAACCCATGGATCGATATCTACATGCCCATGAGTTATCGCAGTCACTTTTTGGGCGACTTCGACACTTACTGCTCGCACTTAACGGAAATTACCACGCGGCAGATGGAATGGACACGGCATGAAAGGCCGCTTTACGCCGGCATTTATACCTCTGACTTATACAAAGAGGAAGCCGGATCCAAGACTTACCCGCCGGCTAAGCTGGTCCAGGCTATCGAGGCGGCTCGCCGGGCGAAACCCGACGGCATCGTGATTTTCGCCGCCGGAACGCTGCAGCGTGAGGGGCTGTGGCCGCAGTTGGAGGCCGTCTTCCGAGAGACGTGAGAGAGGAAGACCGCTCCCTCGCGGTCGCGGCTCGGTAACTTTACGGCGCCTTCCGAGCCGCGACGGCGCCTACCGAGCCGCGACCGTAAGGAAGCGGTCACTCCGGCCCTTTTTTCTTCCCCGGCAACCCCACGGGATTCTCGTGGGTCCTCTCGCGAAACTTGCCGCGCATGCTGGCCGCCAGCGATACAGCCGACTCCCCGAAGCGATCGCGCATACGGTCGGCGGCCGCCATCGCCTGCTTCCAGCGCTCGTGGCGATCTTCGCCGAGCAGATCCATCTGCTCCTCGCCCGATTCCCAGCCGCTCACGTGTACGCCCAGCAGCCGCACCTTCGCTCCGGGCTTCCAATTCTGCAGAAACAGCGCGCGAATCTCCTCGTACAGCTCGGTATCGAGCTGCGTCGCCCGCGGCACCGAATGCGCCCGCGTGATGGTCGAAAAATCCGCGTAGCGCAGCTTGAGCTGGATGGTCCGGGCGCTCAGCCCGTGCTCGCGCAGCCGCCGCCCCACCATTTCGCACAGCCGCGAGAGGGTCGGCTCGATCTTCGCGAGCTCCGCCGTGTCTTCATGGAACGTGTGCTCGTGGCTGATGGATTTCGGCCCTTCATCGGCGCCGATTTCGGTATCGAACCAGCCTCCCGCGTCCAGCCCGCGCGCCTTTCCCGCCAGCGCCATGCCCCACTTCCCGAATCGCTGCTCCAGGAACGCCTCGTCAAGCCGCGCGAGGTCGCCCACTTTGCGAATTCCCAGGGTGTGCAGATTCTTTTCGGTGACTTTGCCCACGCCGGGCACTTTGCGCACGTCGAGCGGCGCCAAGAACGCCGCCTCCTGTCCCGGAACCACCCACAGGACACCGTTGGGTTTGGCCTGATCGGAGGTGACTTTGGCCACCAGCCGCGACGTCGCGATTCCCACCGAGCAATTCAGCCGCGTTTCCGCCTTCATGCGCTGATGCAGCAGGTGCGCGGCCCGCAGCGGAGGCCCGTAGAGGCGCTCGGTGCCGGTCATATCGAGATACGCCTCGTCGATCGACGCCATTTCCACCAGCGGCGAGAAGGATTGCAGCACGGTGTAGACCTGCTGCGAGCATTCGCGATAGCGATCCGGATGCCCGTCGACGAAAATGGCCTGCGGGCAAAGTTTGTACGCCGTGCGCAGCGGCATGGCCGAATGGACCCCGAATTTGCGCGCCGCGTAAGACGCCGCCGATACCACCCCGCGCTCGTCGGGCCGTCCGCCGACCACCACGGGCTTGCCCTTCAGCGACGGATCGAACAGCTCTTCCACCGACACGAAAAAGGCGTCCATGTCGACATGGAAGTAAGTGCGCACGCTTTATCGTAACGCTCTGGTTTCGCGGTGGGCATGCTTTAGCTTGGACAAGCTCTCCGCTAACCACATGCCCTCAGCTCCCCGGAAACCTCGTGCTTCCGGTCGGCACAGGGCGGCCCAAGTGGGGCAGGATGGCATCCTGCGGCGACCCAGGGGGTGCCCCGGCAATCGGCCTGCCGGGTATCGATAGTGTGGACCGGGCGGGTTACCAGGGGTACCCTTTGGGTCCCACAGGTTGCCAACCGTTGCCAACCTGCCCCACTTAGCAGTTTCAGATTCGGTGCATAGCGCCTCAGGTGCAGGAGGGTTAGTGGCGTTAGAGACAGGCCGGAGCACCGCTTCCCGCCGAGGGGTGTCCAGTGGCCCAATCAGAACGTGAACTGCAATTGTAAATCCACCTTCCTGTTGTACGAATTCGGCACCCCGCCGTGCGCCGTCACGATCAGTCCCCCGAGACTCCGATACTGCCCGAAATACCCCGACGACAAATCGCCATCGGGAGGCGCGAAGTTGGCGCGATTCAGCGCGTTCAACGTCGATGCGCTCAGCGTCAACTGATACCGCCTGGTAGCGCCCGTCGCGAACAGGCCCGCGGGCAACCCCGCATGGCCCGCGCTGCCGCCGTCCGCCATACCGCTGGAACCCTCTCGGCCGAACTGCCATGTGCGCGCCACCCGCAGCGCCACATTCACGTTGGCCGGTCCGCGGCCGTAATTGCGCTCGATCACTGGCGCGCCGGGCGGCGGGTCCAATTGAAAGCAGTCGAACACCCGGCATCCCGGCGGAGCGCCGGCTACCAGTGCCGGCCGCTCGGACGGCGACCCGGTAAGCTCCGGGTCGAGCCCTGTGGTGATGTTGTACGGCATGCCGCTGTTGGCCACAAGAAACGGGCTGATGCTCCACTTCCCCGGCAGCGGCACGGTGGCGCCCACCGCGCCTTTGTGGCGCACATCGCCGTACGACGACGGACCCCATTCGGCGCGCAGATTGTACGGGTCCGCAGGGAGCCCCTCGTTGTCATCTTCCCCGTATGACAGCGCGTAGAATCCGAACAGAAACAGGCCGCGCCATTGCACCGTGGCGTTCGCCACCAATTGCCGCTGCCAGCTCAATCCCGAAGATTCCGTCAACAGCCGGATCGACCGGTCGCTGAACGGATAGCTGCCATTCAACGGCGTATTGATATTGCGCGAGTTCAGCAGATGGACGCCGCGGCTTTCGATCTCCGTCACCGTCAATCGCGACCGCCGATTGAACTGCCGCTCGATTCCCGCGCTCGCCTGATACAGCCGTGGCACAACCAGGCCGACAGCCACCGGCTGTAGCTGCTGCGGCTCTTGCCCGCCGGCAAGTTCCTCCACCGAAGGCACCGTGGGAAAGAATGCGGGATTAAGAATCAGATACGATTGCTGGGTCGCGCCGTTGTATCGCAGCCGGTCGAGAGTGGCCGCCATCGGAATGCGGTCGTAGAAAGTGCCCGCTCCCGCGCGCACCGACGTCTTGCCCAGGCCCCACGCCAGCGCGGCGCGCGGCGCAAAATCGAGCCGTCCGCCAAGATTGCTCTGCGTCTCGTAACGCAGACCGAAACTGAGCGTCAGGTTGGGGCGTACGCGCCAATCGTCACCCGCGAAAACTCCCACGTCGGCCTGGCTCACCTGCGTCACCGGGACGCCGGCGTTGCGGCTGAACTGCGCCGCGGTGCCCGCCTCGAACTGCGCCAGCGTGTAGAACGTGAACGTGCCCGCGAAGTTATTGCGAGAAGTGTCGGTGAGGCGGGCGTCCCGTGCGCGCGCGCCCCATTTCAGCGTATGTTTGCCGGCGGAATAGATAGTGATGCTCGACGCCTCCCAGTTTCCGGTGACGTTGCCCGACACGCCCACGGGCGCGCCGCCGCCGGAAAACTCGCCCACCACGTCGATCGCCGGCGAATCGCTGTCCGCCGTGTCCCAAACGGTCGACCGCAAATACTGAAAACGCGTCTCCGTGATGACCCGCGAATTCAGACTCGCCGTCTCGGTAATCTGCGCGGTCTGCTCGCGCTGCGTCTCATGGTAGGCTTGCGACGGCAGATTGAAATTACCCACGCCGAGGTTGTCCAGCCCGTTCCAGATCTGCTGATAGCGCACCGTGAGATTGTTCCGATCGCTGAGCGCGTAGTCCACCCGCGGGCTCACCGCGGTCCGCGAAGAAGGCGCGGGAAACGTCCCGTCCAGCACGCCGCCCGGGGTAGTCGCCAGAATGAGCGCGTTGTCGCCGATCTTCCTCTCTTGCAGATCGAAGGTGAACGACGCTTTGTTCTTCCGCAAGGGCCCGGCGATGTCGACGCCGTACAATTGCGAGCGAAACGGCGGCTTCTGCGCCACCAGCGGATTGCGCGTGTCCAAGGCGCCGCTGTTCTGCGAGGTCATCGCCTGGCCATGCAGCGAGTCGCTGCCGGCTTTGGTGAAGACGTCGACGCGCGCGAAGCCCGGCCGGTCGAACTCGGGCGCGAACGGGTTCGAATTGATGCGCACTTCGCGGATCGACGATTTCGACGGCAGCGTGCCTCCCGTGAACCCGTCGATGTACAACTGTCCGCCATCGGGCCCGGGCGCGGGACCGGCCAGCGCCCGCAACTCCAGCGCCAGTTCGTCGGGATCGTCGGAAAGAGCCGCGATTTGCCGCTCGCCGATCACTATGCTGCTACCGTTCGAATCCGGCTCGGTGCCCAGGCGCCCCGTCCGCCCCTCCACGCTGATGGATTGCGGGGCCGCCTGAATCGCCAGGCGCACGTCGCAGACCGCCGCGCCGTCGATGGCCAAATTCCCGCGCACCGCCGCGAACCCTTTGGCCGTCACCTTCACCACGTACTTGCCCGGGGCGAGGCGCGCAAACGAATACTGCCCGGCGATATCGGTGCGGGCGTGCTTCCCGCCGCCCGGGCCCGCGAGCTCGACCGCCGCATTGGGCACCGCCGCGCCCGAAGGGTCGGTCACCATGCCGCGCAAGCTGCTCTGCGCCCACGCCACCGCGGCGCACAGCAAGAGGGCAACCGGCAACCTCATTGCAGGATTGCCGGCAGGCTGATTCCGCCCGGTCCGCCCAGCATGCCGCCGTGCATGCGATTGAGCTCCTCCATGGGGCTCGCCCCTTCCGCCTGCGCCTGCGCCATTTTCAGGATGACGTCCACGTTGGCGATCACCATGATGCCGGTGACGCGCTCGGGTGTGGCGCCGCGCGTACTCGTCACCACTACGGACGTACCCACTTTCAGATCGTCGAAGCCGCCCGCGGGCAACTGCTGGAGCATTTGCGCCAGCCCGGCCGGCGGATGCTCCCCGTGTCCGGACATCACCTCGCGCGGGTCCGGAATTTTCTTCATCTGCGTATCGGCGGTGAGCCGGACCACCAACGGCCTCTTCGACGTGAGGTCGAGAATCTTTATCTCGCCCTTCCCGCGGTCCACTTCGGAAACCGTGCCGAGCGTGGTGAGAAAAGTTCCGAACACCACATCGCCGGCCGTAAGCCGCGCGCCATCCGCGCTCCGGTCGCCGCGCGTGCGCATCTGGTCGCCGACGGCGATCTGCGCCAGCGTGGCGGGTTCCGCTTGGGAGAATTTCACCGAGTCGGGCGCGTAGCGGCGGATCGCGGTCTTCGGCCCGACAACCACGGTGGTACGTTGCGCGCCTTCCGCGGTGCGGGTCTCGATCACGATTTCGTCGCCGTCCCGCGCCGCCACCACGCCCGACAGGCCTCGCGTTTGCCAATCGAGCCGCTCCGCCGCGTCACGCCGCGCGATGGCACTGGCGGAGATCACTACGATGCGCCGCGCCTCCGGCATGCCGGCGACGAACGATACCAGCACGCGATCTTCGCGGGCGACGTCGGTGATCTTCGCCGGCAGGGCGTGGCTCAGGTCTTTGTCGCCGGGCGCGGCCAATAGCACATCCGTCTCGGCTCTGAATTTCACCCACACGGTGCGGCCGTCGTCGGGTTTCACCCCTATTTCAAGCGAATTCACGCGGAAGTCCGTGACCGTGCCGAGCACGGTTTTCGATGGCGCGGCCTGCGCGGTATCGCGGCTGGCCGACCAGGCGCCGTCCATCTCTGTCTTGCCGCTCATCTTCGATCCATCAACCGTGCCGGAGAGCCCGAACCGCGGCCCGTCCGGTACGATCAGGGTGAAGGCGACCTTCGCGCCGTCCACCGATCCGGTCGCGGACAGCTTTCCGAACATTTCGGTCTCGAATGTAGCGGTGAGTTTGGCGCCGTCCTGCTGCACTTGGAAGGGACCTTTCACCACGCCATGGGGCGTTTCCACGGACATCCGCCACTTGCCGGCAAGGTTGGCTGTCCCGGATTCCTGAGACAACATCGCGGCCTTCACGCCGGGGTGGTCGTGACAGGCGACAAAGCTGGCTGTTAGCGCAAAGGCTAATGAGAGAATTTTCTTCATAGGGCGACGATAAGCCCCGCCGAGCCATCGCCTCAATGGAAACCAGCCGGACGCGGAGAGAAGAATGCGGGCGCGGAATTTCGCCCCGCGAGCGCTCCCGGCCAAGTGGGGCTTGACCCCAGCACCCCGAGGGTTTCGCTTGACGGGCCGAGCGGTCCAACCTCCGGAACGTAGCGCGCTTGTGCTGCCCGCGGTACAACCCAAGGGCGCACCGGGCTGAAGCCCAATGCCACCACGCCTTGGTGGCGCAGGCTTCAGCCTAATGCCGCATAGTTTTCCCACTTTCGGGCATCTGGGTAAATAGTGGGGCGGC
>CAZARO010000185.1:0-8028 GCA_964487165.1 uncultured Solibacteraceae bacterium
CCGCGCCGAGCCGCTGCCAAACTCGCTCATCTTGATTTCGATGGAGTGCCGGCGCCAATTGTCCTGCGAGCCGGCTTCCGGAGTCTTCGTGAGCCCGGTGGTGTCGGCATTGGCGATCAGCGCAAGCCGCCCCTGGTCGCCCCCCGGCAGGAATCCCACGCGGGTGTCTGTCGCCGTGGCATCGATCCAGAGTGGGGGTTCGCTGGCTACATGCACGATGGCGTGGTTGAACATGCCCATTCCCGGCAGATCGGTGTCGACATCCGTTGCGTAGTTCACCGACAACAATGCGACATCCGCCTTCAAACCCGCCGCCCGCAGCATCGCTACCAAAAGGGTAGCCTTGTCCTTGCAGTCCCCGTATCCGCGGCGAATGGTCTCGGCCGGAAGGCCGGGAACAATGGCCGCCTCACCGAATTCGACGCCGGTGTAGCGCACCTGTTTGTGCAGACGCGCAGTCAGGCGCAAGGCCACGTCGCGCGGAGTTCCCTGCAGGTCCACTCCATCCAGGATCGTTTTCCAGTCAGCGGATTGCAGGCGCTGATTGACAATCGCTGCGTAGCGAGCGGCAATGCTTTGCCAAGTTTTGCCAGTGGAAAACGCGAGATAGGGCCTGTCGGCGATATCCGCCGGCAAGTTGCTTTCGAAACGCTTGGATACCTCGATTGGACCGAAGTCGCATTCCACGCGGCTGACTTTGCCGGAGGTCTCGCGGTGCAAAGCGCTTTCGGGAATCAGTCTGGCGGCCGTTTGAAGAGTAATTCCCGATTCTGCTTCGATGGTCACGTGGAATCGTTCCGTCGTAACAAAAGGATCGACCGCAACCCGGTGGACCACGCCCGCATCCAGTAAGGGCGCGATGTCGTGCACCACCACTTCGCTCTCTACAATAGACCCGGCGGCAACGCCGGGCAGCGGGGCATGCATTGCCCGCGTATCGGAGAAAATGCTGGAATCGAATTCCCGTGCGGGCGAATCGGCAATGGTGGCGGGGTCTAGCGCGCGGGCCGATCCATCGGGAGCAATTACCCGAGCCCGGATTT
This sequence comes from uncultured Solibacteraceae bacterium, assembly GCA_964487165.1. Lineage (GTDB taxonomy): Bacteria > Acidobacteriota > Terriglobia > Bryobacterales > Bryobacteraceae > PALSA-129. Next base: position 1,044 of record CAZARO010000185.1, read on the forward strand.
CCGGCTTCTGTTGATACCAGGGTTGGTACTCGTGTTCGACGGTGGACCAGTCATCCACCGCATCCTGCTGCAGGACGAGGAATACCTTGCGGATGCTTGCATCGATTCGCCCGTCGGAGTGAACAGTGTACTTATGTTCTTCCAATAGGACAACGATTTCCGGGTTATCAAGACCATTGACTTGTTTCGCCGCTTCCGCGATCGCGCGCGTGTCTTTGGCGAAAGCTTGATCCCAAGGCTGGGCCGCTTGCGCGGACGAAAGTACCGCCAACGCAGCAGTCAAGGCCACCCCAAGCCGGCTGGCTCTCATCAGCGCAAAGTATAGCAGAAGGCAAACTCAAATACGCGAGAGTACCTGCTGAATGTTCTACTCTTCCTGAATCACCTCAATAGGATTCATCCGTGAAGCTACCCGCGCGGGGTAAAGTCCCGCCAGCACCGTGACCACCCACACCAGCAGGACCGCGCCCGCGAGCAGTCCGCCGGGCAAGTGAAACTGGATGGTCCACCCGAAGCTTTGCCGATTCACCACGTAAATCAAAAGCAGCGAGAGCGCCATCCCCAGCGCCAGCCCCAGGATGGACGCCAGCAGCCCCAGGAACGCCGCCTCCGTGAGAATCATGCCGCGCACCTGCCGGCCCGAGGCGCCCAGAAAACGCAGCAGGCCTAACTCGCGGCGGCGATCGAGCACCAGCGCCAGCAGCGAATTCGCCGCACCCAGCATGGCCACCAGGATCGCTACCGCTTCCAGAGCCCAGGTAATCGCAAACGTACGGTCGAAGATCTCGATGGACGCGCGCCGCAGCTCGGAATTGCGCGCGATGGTGACCCCATAATCCGCGGTGCGCAGTTGTATCTCCCGCCTCACGCGTTCGGCATCGGCCCCCGGCGCAAGATAGACGGCGGCGTTGGTTACCGATAAGTCGGGTATATATTTCAGCATGGTGGAGCGGTCCACAATCACATATCCCTGGCTGCTGGAGTAATCGTAATAAATCCCGGCCACGGTAAGTGCGACGGTCCGGTCGCCTAATGGCACGCTAAGTCGATCTCCCGCGTGGATCTTGTGTTTCAGTGCGAAAGGCTCGCTGATGACGGCGCGGTCGCGGCCGGGGAGTGAAGTGAGGATGGTATCGCGATCCTCGCCGGCAAGAAAGCGGAGGCGGCCGTAGCGGCGGACAATCTCCATGTTGCCGGCGCCCAGGGTGGCGCGCTCGTTTTGGTAGTGGAAATCGGTGCCGCGGAAATCATCCACGGCGGCCACTCCTGGGACAGCGGCCAGAATCGCCGGAATACGAGCGTCCATCGGCGGGTACTGGCCGGCGCCGGAGCGGATGGCCGGCCGCACGTAAAAGTCGGCGCGCAGTTGCACGTCCAGCCACAACGCCACCGTCTCGCGAAAGCTGGCCACCATAATGCCCACACTGGCCATCATGGCAATCGCCGTGGCCAGCGCCGCCACTACCACCGACGTGCGTTCGAGCGACGCCGTCAAGCTGCGTCCGGCCAGAAGGCTCTCGGCGCGGTGGCGCGTGACGCCGCGAGTGGCGCCATGGACCGCCAGCACCACCGCGGGCGACGCGAACGCGGCCGCGGCGATCGCCAGCAGCGCGGCCAGGTATCCGCCCACGGGATAGCCGCCCCACGCCGGCGCCTGCGAGATGGACGCCGCGGCCGCCGCGAAAATCGCCGCCCACACCAGGCTGCGGCGCCAGCGCAATCGCGCGCGATACTGGTACGCGCCGCGGCTCATGGCTTCCGTCGGCGCCACCTGCATGGCTTCGCGCGCCGGCTTGAGCGCCGAGACGAACGCCACCGCCATGCCCGTCAGAATGCCGGTCCACGCTTCGCCGGCCGTCAGTTCCACCGGCGTGGGGCGGCTGCTGGTATAGAGCGCGTTCACCGTTTCGGCGATCAGCCCCACCACTCCGCCCGCCAGCACGCGGCCCAGCAACACTCCCACCACCGACCCGGCCAGGCCGAGCAGCAGCGCCTCCATCAGAAACAGCCCGAACACCGTGCCGCGGCTGGCGCCCACGGCGCGCAGTGTGCCGATCTCCGCCCGCCGCCGCACCACGCTCACCGAAATGGTGTTGTAGATGAGGAACGCGCCCACCACCAGTGAAATGTATCCCAGCACGCGCAGATTCCAGCGGAAGGCGCGCAGCATGCGCTGGTTCTCCTGATTGCGCACGCCCGGTTTTTCCACCAGGTAACCGGCCGGCAGAGCGGCGCGGACCGCCTTTTCCACGCGCGCGAAATCTTCCGACGGCCCGACCGTGACGTCGATGCGGTCGAGCTCTCCGTAGCGACCCAGAAGTTGCTGCGCGTCGGCAATGTCCACAACAAAAAACTCCGCCGGGCCGCCGTCCACTACGCCGCCGATGGCAAGCCGCCGATCGCGCCCCCCGATGGCGACCGTCAGCGACGCCGGCGGCCTTAGGTGCAAGCGGCTGGCGAGAGCCTTGGAGATGCCCGCGCCGGAAGAACCTTCGGACCCACTCCGGCGCGCGCCCGCCACCAGGTCGACGCCGTACAGCGGGACGCTGCCGACGCCTTCCAAGATGCCGTGCCCTTCCACCGTAGGCGCAAATGTGGCGTTCACCGGCAGCGAGTCGAGCACCCCGATCCACGATTCGTCGATGCCGCCGTTGGCCAGAATCTCCAGGTCCGTTTTGCCCGAGAGAGTCTCCATGGACGACCGGAAGGAGCCGGTAGCGGCATCGCCGGCCAGGTCGATGGCCACCACCACCGCCACTCCGAGGGCCACCGCCAGGACGGTGAGCGCGGTGCGCGCCGGATCGCGCCGCAAAGGCCGCAGGATGAGCCGCCGCAGGAGCTTCATGAGATGGATTGAATGCGGCCGTCGCGCAAGTGGACACGCATCTGCGCGATGGCCGCCGCTTCCGCGCTGTGGGTGGCCAGGATCACGGTGGCGCCGAACTTCGCGGCCGCTTCCCGGAGCAGGCCGAGCACCAGGTCGCCGCTGGCGGTATCGAGATTGCCGGTGGGCTCATCGGCAATCAGGATGTCGGGCGAATGGACCAGCGCGCGGGCGATGGCGACGCGCTGCATCTCGCCGCCGGAAAGCTGGTAGGGCAGGCTGGCGGCCTTGGCTTCGAGTCCCACCCAGCGAAGCCGGTCGAGGGCGGCGTCCGTGCCTCCGCGGGCGCGCGCCAGCAGCAGCGGCAGTTCCACGTTTTCGAGCGCCGTGAGGGTGGGGAGCAACTGGAAGAACTGGAAGACGAAGCCCACGCGGGTGCGGCGGAGGGCGGTCAATTCGGCGTCGGAGAGCGAACCGGTGGCGCGGCCGTCGATCCGCACTTCGCCGGTGGTGGGGAAATCCATGGCGCCCGCGAGGTGCAGCAGGGTGGTCTTGCCGCATCCGCTGCGGCCCACCACGGCGGTGATGGCTCCGGCTTCGGGCAAGAGGGAAATGTCGTGCAGCACCTCGGTGGGCTGGCTTCCGTTGCGATAGGTTTTCGAGACTCCGCGAAGTTCCAGGCGGGGAGCGGGCATCCTTCTTGATGCTAGCGTAGTGTCTGAAGAGTAGTTAAGCAAAAGGAACCCGTGTGCATCCGTGGCCCTATTCAATTCGTTCCACGTAGAGAGAGGACATCCCATGAAATGAATCGGACTTGGAAATTGGCCACGGCTGCACACGGATGCACACGGATCGGAAACGAACCTGACGGGCAGTGTTGCGCGGGGGCTTAACTGATCCGGGGGCTCCCTCGTACTAAAACCCGCAACCGCTCCTTTGCAGTCGCGGCTCAGTAACGGGTGTCGCACCTTTGCAGCAACTTACCGAGCCGCGACCGCAAAGCAAGGGAGCGGCTTCCTGGCGACTAATCCCCTAGACCGTTAGGCACCCATGTTGCTCGAGCTCACGCTGCAGACTTTGAGTGCCGAAACTCAGGCGGCGTTTCCGTTTTCTAGCGGTCCCGGCCGGTCGCGTCAAAGAGGAAAAATAGCGCTCCGCAGGGCCTGCTTTGAAAAAACAATTTGCACTTGGAATGTTTTCTGATATTCTAGAAGCGCTCTGGAACTCAATCAACCGCGTATCGTATGGATACAACAGCTGAAAGCATACTGACTCGCGATGAAATGGAGAGCAGGCGCCTGTTAGCCGCACAGGACCTGCAAAGGGGACTCACGCAGTCCCAGGTTGCACGTAAATTCGGGGTAAGCCGGACCACGGCTTCCCGATGGTATCGCTCCCTGAGCGGGAGGGGAATGGAGTCGTTGCGCAAGCGGCGTGCTCCCGGGCGTCCCAGCCGTCTGACCGCTAAACAACTTGCCGACGTGGCCGAAGTCTACCGCGCCGGTGCCCGGGCGGCGGGATTCGAATCGGATCGCTGGACCACGACGCGCTTCGCGGACGCGATTTTTGCGCGTTTCGCCGTGCGCTACGATCCCGATCACGTGGGCCGCATCATGCACCGGTTGGGATTGCGCGACCGTACGCGCCTGCGCACCCGCGTTGCCGCAGTCACATACCCGCAGTTTCTGCCGGAAGTCACCAGCGGAGCCGCGTAAGCCATCGGGTGGGGCAGCCAGCGGCGCCTGCCTCGCTAGGACCGTGAGATCTTGCGGGCGCGCAGGAACGCATTGATGCTGAAGCCGGCCATCACCAGGCCGACGATAGCGGTCAGCACCACGCGCGTCAGTTCCTTGAACGCCTCGGCGGGAGGAGCCTGGGTGTAAATCCGGTAGTACGAGATGGTGCGGAACCCGAAGGCCGCCGCGAAGCACAGGAAAAAGAAGCCGACGATCTCATTCCACAAGGAATGCATCGGCTTGACGATAGCCGGGACGATGTGCTGGAGAAACTTGCCGCCATGGCGGACGGCCTGACGCTGCCACACCAGTCCATCGTAACAAAGTTACGGCAACATCTCGCTCAGAACCCGTCCCATGGACCCGCTCGGCTCGGTGGTTCCCAGCAGCGCGGCCAGGGTGGGCGCGATGTCGTTCACCGCGATCGCGCCGGTGTAAGTCCCCGGCTTGATGCCCGGACCGAAGAACAGCACCGGCACATGGGTATCGTAGGCATAGGGGACGCCGTGCGAAGTGCCGGTGGCATCGAACAGGTAGTAGGGCTCCTGCAGAATGAACAGGTCGCCCGATCGCGGCCCGTAGAAGCTCAGGCTGAAAGCGCGCGAGATGGCGTCCTGCTGCACCGCGCCGCTGGCCAGATCCTGCGCGGTGTAGACGCGCGCGATGTGCTCCACCCCGGCGGCCGCGGCGGCGGCCACGCGCTCCACTTCGGCCAGGCTGAGCTTGAGGGTGCTCACCAGCTTGAGATTCAGGTAGGGCATGTTCGCCGGGCTCGCGGGAATTAGCCAGGCGCCCGGTCCGAACCGCTTGGTCAGGGCGTCGGTAATCTTGTCGGACACCTGGTCGCGGGTCAGACGGCCGCCGGGCATGTGGCGCGCCTGGTTGACCTCGGGCACGGGAGCCACGCCGTGGTCGGCCGTGAGCACAATCAGGGTATTGCCCACGCCGGCCTGTTGCTCTACGAAATCGAACAGCTTGCCCAGCAGACGATCGGTGCGGATGGAGATATCGCGGACGGCGGGGTCGTCGGGCCCGACGGCGTGGCCCACGTAGTCATTGGCGGAGAAGCTGACGGTGAGGAAATCGACGCCCGCGTGCTGGCCCAGATGCTCGCCGGCGATGGCCCGCTCGGCGAGGTCCTCGATCATTTCGTTGCCCCAGGGAGTAGCTTCCAATTCGCCGCAGTAGCGGACGGCGGTGCCGGCCACCATCGTGCAGAAAGGCGGCGCGGAGTCGTCTTTAGCGTCGAAGGGAAGCCAGCGGGCGCCAATAAATTTTCGCGAGGGGTGCTCGGCGTTGAGCGTTTTGACCCACTCCGGCAGTTCCGAGCGGTAGTAGGTGCTGGTCACCCAACTGCTGCTATCGTTGTCGTACCAGTAGGCCGCATCGGCCATGTGCCCGGCGGGCAGAATGGCGCTGCGGTCCTTAATAGAGATGCCGATGGTCCGGGATTCCGCGCCCTGCATTTTAACTTCGTCCGGCACGGTGCTCACCAGCAGCCGGCGGGGCGAGGAACCTTGTGCATTGGGAATGCCTCCCACAAGCGTGGTGGCAGGGTCGGAAACGCTGGTGACGGACGTTCCGGTCTCCCGGTCGTACCAACTGTTGCCGATAATGCCGCTCACCGAGGGCGTGGCGCCCGTGAGGAAAGTGGAATGGCCAACGGCTGTCACGGTGTTGGCGTGGAGATAGTGGGCGTCGGTGAACGCCGCTCCTTTTTCCAGCAGCCGCGCCAGGCCGGACTGGTACTGGGCACGGAAACGCAGCAGGTAATCGTAGCGGAACTGGTCGATCACCACCGCCAGCACGAGGTGGGGTTTGCGGGCCGCGGCGGGCCCGGCGGACTGGGCGGCGGCGGCCGGGGCCCAGAGCGCGGATGTGATAAGAAAAGAAAGAATTATGCGGGACTTGAAGTTGGCGGGCATGCCCCACCAAAATGACATAGAGGAGGGTACGATAGCAATCGACAGGCGGTTACAGATGGGGATGGCCCTCATGAACATTCGTTAAGCCGCCGATATTACCGGTAGTTCCGCTTGTGAACCGGGTTTGGGTCCACTACAATCTAAGCGGGTGGGTTTTGGAACGCCGGTTGCATCCGGCGCATCCAGTGAATTAGGGAGTTACTCTGTGGAAGAGCCATTGAAGCACCTCATGCAGGAACTGGGAAACGCGATCAACGATTCCCTTTCCGAGTCCGACCGGATCGCGGAGGCGATCGGCGAGATCAAGAAGGCGGGTTATGACGTCTTCCTGGTCTTGGAAGCCACCATCGGGTTTAACCGCCGCGAAGAAGGCAGCGAGAACGAGGAAGAGGAACTTGAGGTGACGGAGGAGCCGAAGCGCACGAATTTCGAGGCGACCGGCAAAATCAAATTCACCTCCCAGGATCACCGCTTCCTGCGCGCCCTGAAAATCGCGGTGG
>CAZARO010000186.1:0-8018 GCA_964487165.1 uncultured Solibacteraceae bacterium
TCTTCGGGTCGGTAATCATGAAGAAGATGAACAGCTGATACATCGGCCCGGTAATAGGAGCCACTTCCGCCAGGAACGGATGGCCGGTAATCAGCGTGCGCACACCCGCCAGCACTACGAACGACGCCACATAAGTCGCGGTGATGTGGAACCTTCTCACCCGCCACGTAATGAACGCTCCCAGGATCCACACCACAATCATGGGCCAGATAGTATTGCCCCACTGGATGCTGAGCGTGGCGATATATTCCGGAGCCAGCAACAGCATGGCGCAAATCGCCAGATTCGAAGGATTCCACAGATGCCGCCCGCGCCAGCGGATGACATACTTCGAAGTAATGGCAATCGCGCTGGTGAGCGCGTACGGCCAGAACTCCGGCGAGCGAATCAGGATCCCGACGCTGATGCCGGTGATGTAGGCGCTCGCCAGTACCGGCCATTTGCGATACGTGAGGCGCGCCAGCACGATCTCAAACGCCATGGCCGTTGCGATGGCCAGCAGAGTCCGCGAGAAACTTTCGAGCACGCCGAACGACACCTGCCCCACCAGCAGGATGAGGGTGATAAAAAGCGGCGGGAGGTAGCGATTGTCGGCGCTGAAGAAACGGGCCGCGGCAGCCAGCGCACCGCCGCTATTCCCCGCGGGAACGGCGTGAGCGGAATTGTGAGCGGCAGCTTCCCGAATCATGGCTCTACTATCTTATGACGCTGGTTGACCGCCGGCGCGGCCAAAGTCTGCGTTTTGCCGGAGGGCCAGCGGACCTCTACGCGATCCACGGCGGCCGTTTTTCCCAGGCCGAAGTGCAGCGCGCGGTCGTTCTGCGCGCAGAATCCGCTGCCGCCCGAGACTTCCTGCAACTGCTGCTGGCCGCTCCAGAAGACACGCACCTGCGCGCCGATCGCACTGCGATTGCTGGCGCTCCCTTCGAGCGCAAACTCGATCCAATGGTTCTCCGGCGACACCGTGTTGCGGTACACCAGAAGCGGCCCGCTCTGATTGGCCACCACCGCGTCCAGCACGCCGCGATTCCACAGGTCCACCAGCGCGAGGGAGCGGCCGTCGTACACATCGGTCACGCCCACCAGTTGCGCCACTTCCTTGAACTGGCCCGACCCGTCGTTGAGGAACACCTTCTTGTGCTGATACCCCGCCAGGCTGCGGCCCTCCATCGGAGGCCAGTTGGCGGCGTCGGAAATGATGGCCTTGTTGCCGCCCGCTACCTTGGAATAGTCGTACCAATAGTTCCGATTGCGGTCGAGCGAAACGTTGCCGTTGGTGACGTACAGGTCTTCGAAGCCGTCGTTGTTCAGGTCGCCGAACTGCATGCCGAAGCTCCAGCCGGCCAGCTCCACGCCCATGGAATTGGCCAGGTTTTCGAAGCGCGGCTCGGCCGCCGTGGATCCGGCCTTCGGCATCCACAGATTGTTTCCCTGCACCAGAATTCCTTCCTCGGAAATGTTGGAGACGTACACGCCGAAACGGCCATCGTTGAAGACATCGCCCACCGACGCGCTCATGCCGCTCTTGGGCGCATAGCCGATCCCCGTCTCCCGCCCGGCCTCGCGAAAACCCTTGCCGCCCTGGTTGAGATAGAGCTCGGAGACCCCGTAATCGTTGGCCACGAAGAGATCCGGATAGCCCGTCCCGCGCAGATCGGCGGCCACCGCGGCCAGAGTCCAACGCCGCGAGCGAATGCCGAGTTTCTCAGACACCTCCTCGAAGCGCCCGCCGCCCAGATTGTGAAACAGATACTTGCGGCCGCCGTTCTGCGCGTATTCGAAGCTCTCCGGCATCATCTTGGTAGTCTTCAAATGCCACATGTCCACGTCTTCGGGATAATACCCGCCGAGGAACAGATCCAGCTTGCCGTCGCCGTCGTAATCCAGCCACACCGCCGCGTTGGCATTCACCCAGGCGGGCAGCCCGGCCTGCTCCGTAACACGCGTAAAATGTTTGCCGCCGTCGTTGTGAAACAGTTCCGGCTTGCCCCATTTGTAAATCAGGACGTCTTCGAAGCCGTCGTTATCGTAATCGCCCCACACCGCTCCCATGGAGACGCCGGTGCCGGGCTGGTTCACGTCGGCCAGCCCCATTTCTTCCGCCACGTCGCGAAAGGTGCCGTCGTGCTGATTGCGATAGAGCGCGTTGCGGCTGCCCTCGCCGCCATTGGTGACATAAATATCGGGCCAGCCGTCGCGGTCGAAATCGACGATGGAAACCGCGGCGCCCATGGACGCCACCTGCGGCATGATGTGCCGCAGCTTGGCATCCAAATGGGGAGTGGAGTGGCGGAAATCGATTCCCGCGGCCTTGGAAACTTCTTCGAAGTGGAACCCATAGCGGCTGAGGGCGCCGGCTTCCGTCACCGATGGCCGGTTGTGCGCCGCGATGCGCTTGTAAATCAGCGGAGCGGCCAGCAGACCGACGAACAGAAGCGTGACGACGATTCGCATATCATTGAGTCTCGCGCAATAGAGTTACGCCGGGCGCGCCTTGTGGGGCACGGTCGAAAACCTGCCGTGGGCGCTCCGTGGGGCAGCCAATCCTGGCTGCAGGCCGCCTTTCAGGCGGCCGGGCCGGCTGGAAAGCCGGCCTGCAGGCAGGATTGCCTGCCCCACGAGGGTTTTCATGACCTTTAGGTGGCCCGCACCGGGCCATGCCCCGGCAGGATGGCATCCTGCGGCCGATTGGTAATCGGCCCGCTGAAGTCTATTAACGGCCCTCCGGAGCGGGCTGCCAGGGGTACCCTTTGGGTCCTGCAGGTTGACAACCTGCCCCACATGCCGGCGGTATCTGTCACCATATTTTGCGAGACCCATTAGTTCCTCAGCGCCTTCTCAAACACTTCCGGCGTTACGTACCGCGTGTGAAATGTCAGCCAGTCTTCGGGGTGGCGCCGGTACGCCGGATCGTCTTCCAGCGTCCGCGGCGGCGCATCGTAATTCTTCATCCCGTGATAGGGGAGTGGCAGCACGGTCTTCGAATAAACCGAGTTGAAGTCGCCATCCTTGATCCATCCGTCTCCGATCATGACGAAATCGCGCTTCCATCCCGCGGGCGGAGCGGCCGGCGCCCGAAATCGCAGCACTACTTCATCGCCCGCATTGACAATCGCGATGCGGTCGTCGACTTTCTCCAGCAGCTCGCGGATATCGCCAAATCGCGTGGCATAGCCTTCCAGATCGCGCCAGATCGGCCCACTGGACGCGATCTTATTGTAATCCGGCAGTTCGGGTGACGACGCGTTCGCCGCCTTCACCTCCGAGAAGCCGCGATAGCGCAGCTCCGCGCTGCTCAATGCCAGGCGCGCGACGCGGCTGCCATCAGGCACGCCGAAAGCCCACGTCAGTTGGTCCCAATAAATCTCCAGATTGGTGCGCAAGCGCAGTTTCCGCGGCGCGCCGGGCCGAAACAGGCCCGTCAGATCGAGCACCACGGTTTTCATCTTGCCCGCCGGAAAGCCCAGATTGCGCTTCGCCGCGGTCCATTTCCCATTCGCGTCGGGCACTTCGATACTCAAGCCTTGGGGCTGGGGAATGCTGTTCTGCCCGATGGCGATATTCACCGTCGCGTCGGTGGGGTGGGTCCAGCCGGTGGCGAGAAGATACAGTGGACCGTTATTCGGCGCAGAAGCGGGCAGTTCCAATTCCACCCAATGGTCGCGCGTCAGCCCTTGGTAGGGGCCGCGGCCGAAGGTATCGAGGTATCGCCGATCGATATCGCGCACCGTGGCGCTGACGTCAGCGCCGCAATCGTCGCGCGCGCTCAGGAACGGCCGCGGCTCGCTCGTCGAATAAATTTTCAACGGCGGAGGAGGGACGGCGAACCGCTCATCGGTGTAGATCGCGGTGCCTTCCGGATGGTCCACCACCATGAGCGAATAGTGGTCGATATAGTAGGTCTCCCACAGTTCGTCGGTGATGCGCAGATCGTAGAAACCGTCGCGCGGCTGCAGGCTCTCGCCGGGGATCTTGAACCACTCCTCGGTCTGATAAATGCCGGCGACCACCTGCGCGTTGATGTGCAGGCCGAGCGCGGCGGACCACGGAGAGCCGTCCTTTACGAAGCTCATCGCCTTGCCGTCCCACGCGAACAACCACGGGCACGACCCCTTCAAGCGCTGTGTGGCCAGGATCTCCTGATCGGCCTTCAACTCGAATTCGCCCTGCACCACGCCGTTGGGCCAGGTGATGCGCGCCACGTCTACCTGCGAGCGGTCACCCAAGCCGAAATGCACCAGCTGTGACGTAATGGCCTGTTTCTGTGTGAGCAGGCCGGCGCGTACCTCAATCTCACCGCCGATTCCGAAGGAGTTGATGCGCTGATCGCCGCTGGCTTTCGCGGCGCGCAGGCGAATGTTCTGCCAGCCGTAGTTCTTGCTGCCGTGGTTGAGCAGCTCGATAGGCTGCCCACCGGAATCGAGCCCTACCAGATCCAGGCGCCCGTCGCCGTTGAGGTCGACCGCGCTCCCGGAAACAACGCTGGCCGCGATCTTTTTGAAATGGCCATCGCCACCGAGGAAGACCTGGCCGTCGCCCACCAGCAGATCGAGACTGCCGTTGTTGTCGAAATCCGCTACCACGAGCGTGGGCGATCCGCCGGGATCGGCCTTCACTACTTCCTTGCCGTCGGAGAAACGTATGACGGCGCCGTCATCGCGAAGCAGCACGAAATCCAGAAGGCCCTCGCCCTTGATATCCGCGGCGGCCACTGCCAGAAAGCGCCCGTCCAAGCTCCTTTGTGCACGATACTGCCCCAAACGCTCGTTGGCGAATACTTGCAGCCGGCCATCCTGGTCGAGGATCGCGACATCGGGATCGCCATCGCCGTCGATGTCCGCGCTCGCGAAAGCGGTGAGGCCATTGACGCCTGCGAAAGGATGGATCACAGCGAAAGTCTCGTCGCCGTTATTGCGCAAGACGATCGGCTCGCCCGCGCTCGCGCCCAGTACGACATCGAGATCCCCATCGAGATCGACATCGAATACCCAGGCGCCGGTGTACGATCCGTGCAGAATGTTCGCCGGCAGCTGCGTGCGCCCGGTGATGCCGGTAAAGTGGTTGAGATCCTGCTGCTCGTAGAAGGCCAGGCCGCCGGCGCCGGCGAAAATCAGGTCAGTCCGAAAATCGTAATTGAGATCGGCCCCGAGAATCGCATTGCGCCCGACGGTCGTGTTGCTGCCGCCGGGAAAACGAAGCTTGGCCCCGCCGGCGATCTGTACGCTGGTTTGATTCGCCGACAAGATGGACGCGGCGCCCTTGTCATCCAAGGGGATCGCGCCCACCCACGATACGGGCCCCGCGGGCGCACCATCGAGCGGCTTGGTTTCGAACTGCAGGGCGAGATCCGCGGCCGCGGGCTCTGAGGTGGGAGCCGGCAATTTCAGGAATCGCACGAAGGGATCGGTCACGAACGTGGTGGGCGTCTTCACGTCGTTCAGGCTCTTGCGATAATCGGGCACACGCGCCAGAGTATTTCGCAGGTACATCACGCGAACGGCCGCGGGGCGCGGATTCGAACCGGCGGCCGCCTGGTCGAGCAGTTTCATTTGCTCCTTGGCCTCCGCCGGCCAGGAAGCCGATGCCTGCGACAACTTGCCGGCGGCACTCCGCAGCGTGGCGCCATCGCCGGTCTTGGCCGCCAGGCGCGCCACTTCGAGCAGCACCGCCACGTTATCCGGCCGCTGTTCCAGCAGTTTTTGAAACAGCTTTGCCGCGTCGGCGTCGCTCGATGGTGTGGCCTCACGCTCGGTCTCCTCCGCCAGCGAAAACTGCGCCTTGGCGTTCTTGGGATCCAGCCGCACCGCCTTTTGCAAGTGTGCCGACGCTTCCGGCAGCTTCCCCCTACGGTCCTCAATCAAGCCCAGCAACGCTTCGATCCGGCTATTATCCGGCATGAGCGACCGCGCGTGTTCCACGTTGTTGTAAGCCGCGTCGAAATCCTGTTGCCGCGCCGACAACAATCCGAGATTGGCCCAACTGGCAGGCTCGCCGGGAGCGAGTTGAGTGGAGAGGTGGAGCTTGTCCTGGGCCCGTACGTCGTCACCGCTCTGCAATGCCGCGAGCCCCACCGAAAAGGCGCTCACCACCTCACGATACTGCTGCGATTTGGGGTCCGGCAGACCGGGATGGCGGGCGCAGGCACTGCTAAAAAAGGCGGCGAGGACTAGCGCGGAAGCGAGGCCTCCGGCGGCCGGGGTGAACTTCATTTCTGCAGAAGGGCGAGAATCTTTTCCTGGTTTTTGAGGATTAACGGCAGACTTTCCTGGTTCTGCTGTATGATCGCCTGGTTGTCCTGTATGATCTTCTGGTTCGCGAGAATGGTCTGCTGGTTTTCCAGAATCTGCTTCTGGTTTGCGATGACGTCATTTTCCGACATTGGTAAAGTTTGACAGGCCGGTTTTTTCCGGTCAATAGTGGATTCCTATTATCGACGGTAGAATGGAGTCATTGTGGGTGCTCCAAGCGTACCGAGGCCAATTACGGTCGAGGAATACGAGCGGATTCCGCCCGACGGCAGGTATGAGCTGCATCGTGGCGAGCTGGCATTCGCAACCTACCCTGTTTGGGAGCATAAGGAGTTACAGCGACGGCTCCGGAAGCTGCTGGAAACCGTGGCGGAGCCCTTGCGGTTCATCGTCGATACGGAGTACCCCTATCGGCCCCTTCCGGAGAACGAAGTGTGGGGCGCCGACGTGGCTTGTATAAGCGGACCCCGCTATCGGGTAAAGAAGTGGCTGGAAGGCTCACCCGAACTGGTGATTGCGGTGAAGTCGCCGTCGAACACCAAGGCCGAGATCGAAGACAAAGCGATGACCACTCTGGCTTGCGCCGGCGCTGTTGAGTTCTGGATCGTCGACGCGGAAACTAGAACCGTGCTGGTCGATACCAAAGCCAGCGGCATGCGAGTGTACAGCGCCGGCGAAACGGTGCCTTTGCCGCTGTTCGGCTCGCGCATCGTGCTGTCCGAACTCTTCGTTGGGCTCTAATCGGCGCAGCCTCACCGCAGCGAATCCAGAAACTGCCGCGCCACTTCCGCCGCCGAACGCCGCTCGCCATCCACCTGTTGATTGAGCCGGCGCATGGTCTCCGCCGGCAGCTTTCCGGAAAGCTGTTCCAGCGCGCCGCGCAGGCCGGGGTAGCGCGCTAACGTATCTTCGCGCGCCACCACGGCGCAATCGTAGGGTGGGAAGTAATGGCGGTCGTCGGCCAGAATGGTGACGTCGCGCACCGCCGCCGGCCCATCGGTGGAATTCGCCGCGATCATGTCGACCTTGCGGCTGTCGAGCGCGGCATAGAGCAGCCCCAGATCCATGGTGACCGGGTCGCCGGCCAGTCGCAGGCCGTACGCCTTCACGAGCCCCTGCAGGCCGTCGGCGCGCTGCTGGAATTCCGATCCCACCCCGAGCTGCCACGCGCCCGCGCCCGCCGCGTCCGAGAGCGTCGCCAGCCTTTGCGCGCGAGCCGCCTCGCCGCGCACGATCATGGCGAACGTATTGTTGAACCCCAGGGGCGCCAGCCACGCGAGCTTCCATTGCGACTGGTATGCCGCCCGCACGTCCGCCAGCACGGTGGCCGGATCCGTAGCCGGCGGCCGCTTCAGCACGGCCATCAGCGCTGTGCCGGTGTATTCCGGATACAGATCGATGGAGCCGCGCACCAGCGCTTCGTGTACCAGCAGCGTGCCCCCGAGATTCAGGTAGCGCTCCACGGGCACGCCCAGGCGCCGCTCGATCTGCTGCGCCAGGATTTCGCCCACGATCACCTGCTCAGTGAAATTCTTCGAACCCACCACGATCCGGGAGTGCCCGCCGCAGGAGGCGAGCAGCAGCGCGCTCAGGCAGGCGACAATTTTCGTTCGATCCATTCCAATACCTCATCGGCCGCGAGCGCCATCGCCGCGGCAGGCAGCGCGCCCGCGAGCAGCGCCTGCTTATCCATCATGGCAATGCCGCGCACCAGGAAAACGCCCAGGCCGCCGGCGCCGATGAAGGCCGCGATGGTCGCGGTGCCGATGG
>CAZARO010000187.1:0-7992 GCA_964487165.1 uncultured Solibacteraceae bacterium
TGGCGCCCTGATCGCGGAAGTATTCGGCCACTGCCAGCGCCACAAAACAGGCGCGGACGCGCAGCGGCGCTGGCCGTTCGGAAGTGGCGCACACCACCACCGAGCGTTTGCGCCCCTCCGGCCCCAGCTCATTTTCCAGGAAACCGCGCACCTCGCGATTGCGTTCGCCGATCATGCCGATCACCGTCACGTCGGCCGAATTGTGGCGCGACATGGAGCCCAGCAGGGTGCTTTTTCCAACCCCGCTGCCGCCGAAAATCCCCAGCCGTTGGCCTTTCCCGCACGGCAGCAGGCCGTCGATGGCGCGTATGCCGGTGACCAGCGGTTCGGTGATGTGTTCGCGATCCAGCGGATTGCCGGCGTCTCCGTGCAAGCTGTAGAAGTCCTGGACGTCCAGCGCCGGGCCGCCGTCGATGGGCTTGCCGAAACCGTCGAGGACCCTGCCAAGCAGGCCCGGCCCCACTTCCACCCGGGCATCCTCGCGGCGCGCCTCCACCACGTCGCCCAACTGCAGCCCGTCGATTTCCTCGAGCGGCATGGAGAGCACCCGCCCATTGCGAAATCCGATTACCTGCATGCGGATGCGCCGTCCATTGGAGGCCCGGACCTCGCAGAAATCGCCGATCGCCACATTTGGCCCGCGCGACTCGACCAGCAGTCCGACGACTTCCGTCACCTGCCCGGTCCAGCGAAACGGAGATGTGCGCTCGAGTTCGGCAAGGTAGGGCACCGCTGAGATTTTGTCGGTCATGATTGTTTCCGCAAGCGGTCGGTCAGGCCCCGCTCGATCTCCTGCAGTTGGGAATCCACCGAGGCGTCCAGATTGCCGCGGCTGGTCTCGAAAATCACCGATCCCAGCTCGCGCGACTGGTCAGCTGCCACTTCCACCACGCCCGCGCTCAACGCCTGCTGCAGGCAGGACTTCACCAACGCCGCGTGCGCCGGGTGAACTTTGACGCGCGAGATTTCCTGACCCTGGAGTTTCTCCAGCGCCGCCAGCACCAGCCCGCGCAAAGCGTCCGGATCGGCCGCCATCTCGCGGCGGATCACCCTTCGGGCGATGGCCAGCGCCAGTTGTACCACGTCGGCTTCCGCTTCGCGCCGCAAGCGGTTGCGCATGTTGGCAATTTCCTGAATGGAGCGGGCCAGGCGCTCCATCACCGGCTGCATTTCGGCGCCCGCGCGGTTCCGGCCGGCGATTTCGCCTTCCCGTATACCCGCCGCGTGGGCTTCGCGGACCTTCTGCTGATACTGCGCCTCCAGTTGCGCCATTCGTGCAGCCGCGTCCGGCTCGGATTCCCCGGCAGCCCGCGCGGCCGGCGCCGCTCCCACCCGGCGCCACGGGACCGGGGCGGTCTCGCGCCCGTCGCCCGGCAGGTAGATCCTAGACGACATACTGCTCCCCGACGGTCCCCTTGAGGCTCACCACGCCCTCCGATTCCAACTGGCGGACAATGGCAATGATTTGCTGCTGCGCTGCGTCCACTTCCTTGATCTTGATGGGACCGAGGGCATCCATATCTTCCCGCAGCATATCCGCGCCGCGCTGCGACATGGACCCCAGAATCTGGTTTCTGAGCTGTTCGCTGGTGCCTTTCAGGGCCACTGTCAGAACCTTGCGGTCGACCTTGGCCAGGACTTCTTTCAACCCCATGGGGTCGATCAACAGCAGATCTTCGAACACGAACATGAGGTGGCGGATGGTCTCCGCAATGTTAGTGTCCTGCTGGTCGATGTGGGTCAGGATCTCGCGCGTGGAGGCGGAATCCAGGCGATTGAGCATTTCCGCCACGGCACGGACGCCGCCGTAGGACTCGCGGGCGAATTCTCCCAGGGTCTGCAACTTCTGGCCGATTACCGAGGCGATCTTAATGATGACTTCCGGAGAGATCTGGTCCAGGCTCGCCATGCGCAGGGCCACATCGGCGCGCATCTGCGGAGGCAGCGACGTCAGCAGCGCGGCGGCCTGCGTCTGATTGAGGTGCGAAAGCACCAGGGCGATGGTCTGCGGGTGCTCGCTGTGGATGAACTTGGCGAGTTGGCTGGGATCCGCCTTCTGGATGGCGTCGAAAGAGGCGGCCTCGGCGCCTAATGCCTTCGTCAGGCGGTCTAAAAGGCGCTTGGCCACGTCCGGAGTGAAAGCCGCCATCAGCAGTTTGCGCGCGAACTCCATGCCGCCGCGGGCCACGTAATCTCCCGCCGTGGCGATGTGGTGAAATTCGTTCAAAACGCTTTCAGCCTGTTCTCCCGAGATGGAAGTGATCTTGGCCACCTCGCGGCTGACCTTTTGGACGTCCTCTTCGGAGAGTTGCTGCAGCAGGTCCGCGCTGGACTGCTCTCCCAACACCACCAACAACATGGCGGCCTTCTTCAGGCCAGATACCGTTTCTTCCTTGGTTGTGTTGAGGATCATGACTGGCGCTCCCCGGGCGTCACTGCTCCTCCTCGCGGATCCAGGTGCGCAGGATCTGGCCCGAAACCTCGGGCTCCTTGGCGATCTTTTCGCGCAGATGCTTGGCCAGTATTTCGGCTTTCTTGGTGATTACCGGGGCCAATTTGAGGTTGGTCAACACCTGCGCATCGCTCTTCTGCTGCAAAGCGTCGCGCTCGGCGAGCTGTTCTTCCAGGCCGTCCCGCGCCTGGGCTGCGGCCAGGGCCGCGCGCGCCGCGGGAGTGTCCCCCGCCGCCAATTCCGCCAACGAACTGGCGGTAGCCGCATTCTTCTTCCGCTTGCGGAGCTGCATCGCCAGTAAAAAGGCGGCCACGATTACGCCCACTGCCGCTCCTGCGCCGATAAGGAGGGTCTTACGGTCGAGTTGGATGGGCAGCCCCACCATTCCCGTCGGCTTGGCCGGTGCGGGATTCGCCCCCGGAACCAGCGGCGGTTCCAGCTGCAGAGTGGATTCGAAAGGCAGTGTCTCGATCACCAGCTGATCTCCCCGTTCGGCATTGAAACCGGTCACTCCGGCCAGCACGTCGTGGATGATTTTCATGGTTTCGGGCGTGGGCGGCACGAGCACCTTTTTCATATTTTTCCCGTCCTTCTCCCAGGTGACGGATTGATCCACCAGTACGGCCAGAGAGATCTTTTTCACTACCCCGGCCGGCAGGCGGGTCTTTTTCACCGTGCGGCTGGTCTGGTAGGAGATGTTCTCCGAGCTCCGCGAAACCCGGCTGGAGCCGCTCGCCGGGCGGGAAGTGGGCCGGGGCAGGGTGGAGGCTGTCCCCGGGACACCGCTGGCGGAATTGCCTCCGTTGCTGTCTTCGGTATGTTGCGAAGTGCTCATCACCGAATGCGTCGGGTCAAAAATCTCCTCACTCTGCTCTCCGCCTGTGAAATCGCATTCCACCGACACGTTAGCGCGGAACTTGTCCGCTCCCAGTAAAGGCTCCAGCGTGGAGTTGACCTTCGCCAACAGGTCAGTCTCCACGTGATGGCGGTAATCCAGGGCAGCTTCGGAAGGCTCCGGACCGTCCAGTGTGCCCGGCGGTTTGGGGCGGCCCAGGAGGTTGCCGTTCATGTCCAGGACGGAAACCCCGTCGGGCGTCAGGCCCTCCACCGCGGCCGACACCAGGTGGTCGATGGCCAGTACGTTTTGCGGCGCCAGCCGGCTACCCGGTCGGAGCTTCACCAGGACGCTGGCTTTGGCCGGCTGCTGCGACTCCAGGAATACCGAATCCTTGGGAAAGGTGATGTGGACGCGCGCCTGTTCCACTTCCGCCAGAGCCATCACCGACCGCTCCAGTTCGCCTTCCAGCGCCCGGCGGTAATTGATGTGCTCGGTGAACTCCGTGGCGCCCAGATTGGTCTTGTCGAAGAGCTCGAAACCGATGCGGCCGGTCTTGGGCAGCCCCGCCGCCGCCATGTTGATGCGCAGTTCGGCCAGCCGCGCCGAGGGCACCAGCACCATGCCGCCCTCCTCGCGCAGACGGTAATCCACGCCGCCTTCTTTCAGCTTCTGGACGATGGCCGAGGCGTCTTCCGGCGCCACCCCGGTGAACAGCGGACGGAAGTCCGCCTCGCGCTGGTGCTGAACCAGGCCGTAAAGACCGGCTGCGGCCGCCACCAGCACCATCGCGATGGTGATCCGCTGGCGCATCGAGAAATTTGCCAGAAGCTTTTTCATGACGCTGCGCGGGCCGATCCTCGGCCCTGTACCTCAGATCGGCTGGGCGGGCCAAAAACCTGAGGCACAAAAGGCGCGCTGCCGTGCTACATCTGCATTTTCATGATTTCCTGGTAGGCGCTGACTACCTTATTGCGCACCTGCTGGAACATCTCGAACGCCAGATCCGCCTGTTGCGTGGCCAGGGCCACGGTGTGCAGGTCTTCGCCCTCCCCGGAAAGGAACCGCTGCACCTCGGTCGAAGCTTGCCGATTCATGGACTCTACCTGGCCGATGGCGCTCGAGAAAACATCCTGAAACCCGGTGTTGGAGGACGTTTCCCCGGCTGGCCGGATGGACTCCGGAAGGACCGGCGCGGAAATGGGTTGAATCGCGATTGCCACCGGTCTAACCTCAATGGAGCAAATCGATGGAACGCTGGATCATGTCCTTCACCGCTCCGATGGCGGCCACGTTAGCCTCGTAAGCGCGCGCGCTGCCCATCAGATCTACCATGTCCTCGGCCGGGTTCATTTTGGGAAACGCCACATAGCCGTCTTTATCGGCATCGGGATGGCCGGGCATATAGCGGAGTTCCGGATCGCTGGTGTCGGTGACAATGCTGGAGACGGCCACGCCGGTAGGGGCATCCAACTGCGTGCTGAAAATGGAGGCAAACGGCGATTCCACCGAACCGCTTTCGAAAACCACGTCCTTGCGGCGGTACGGCCCGCCTTCGGGAGTGCGGGTGGTCTCGGAGTTGGCCATGTTCTCCACCAGCAGCTCGGCCCTTGTGCGCTGCGCCGCCATCCCCGAAGCTCCCACCGACAGGGCTGAGAAGAGGCTCATGAGCCTTGACCCTCCTTGATCGCCGCCCGCAGCACACCGATTTGCGAACGCAGCAGGCTGGAAGCTACGTTGAAACGAAGCGCGTTTTCCGCCAGCAGCCGCGATTCGCGGTCCAGGCTGACGTTGTTGCCGTCGTTCTTCATGGGCAAGCCGGCCACATCCAGAATATTGGGCGTGCCCGATAGGGCGTTCTGAAACTCCGACTGAAAATCGATGTCCTGGGTGTGGTATCCGGGCGTATCGGCGTTGGCGATGTTGGAGGCTACCAGCTTCTGCCGCGTACTGAGCAGGTCCATATAGCGTTCGAGTTGTCCGGCGAGCCGGTCCAGCATGGCACTGCATCGGAAAGCAGATCGCGTGCCAGTACGGAAACCCTTTAGAATTAGTGCGGCCTTCAACCGGCTCGCGCCAATCGGTTGCCGCGCGGCATTTTGTTGTCGTCAACTGCCTCGCTCAGCAGGGGCGGTTTTCCCACTCAAGAAATAGTTAAACTGTTAATACTTAAGCTCTGTTTTCTTATTTGCGAGACCCGCGAAATAGCTGTAAATACTTACACCCTCAAATCAATACCCTCAATAGCCCCATTTGAGGGATGGGAAACCAAATAAGAATTCTGGTAGTATTTCTACTTCAAGGTTCATTAACCAAAGGAGTATGTCCATAGTTCACATGTGCGCACCTGAGTTCGGGACTGCCTCGGCGCTAGTTTTGGCCACCAGTTTCCCTTACCGTTCGCCGGTACGGTATTCCATTGCGGTTCCTAGTCCGGAGCGCGTTCTGCGTTCTCTGGAGGAGGCTGCGCCCGCCGGTAGCGCGAATACCCTGTCCATGATCGCCTTTGAAACGGGTAACTCAAGATGACCTGCGCCGTCGAAGTGAAATCTGCCTCAGAACCTGCCGTGCCGCCAGCATCGCCGCAACCATGGGCCAGCCTGGTGGAGCGGATCCGGGCCGACGATCCGTCCGGAATGGAGGAGTTGTACCGTGTTTTTACCACCGGCATCCGTTTCTATCTCTGCCGCCAGTTGGGGTCTCAGGACCTTGACGACAAGGTTCACGATGCCTTCCTCACGATCACTCAGTCCATCCGCCGGGGCGACCTGCGGGAGCCCGAGCGGCTCATGGGCTATGTCCGGACGGTCATCCGCCGCCAGGTAGCGGGTTATATCGGCACCGCCGTGGAATCGCGCCGCAATGTGGTGGATCCGGACCACGGCGCCATCCTGCGCGACCGTCAGCCCGACCCCGAACGGCGCGCCATCGAGGGACAGAATCTCGAACTGGCCATGCGCGTTCTCAACACTTTGCCGCGGCGGGACCGCGAAGTGCTGGTGCGCTTCTATCTCCAGGAACAATCGCCCCGCCAGATCTGCCGCGATATGGGCCTCACCCAAACACAATTCCGGCTCACTAAATCCCGTGCCAAAGCGCGTTTCACCGAACTCGGGCAGGCGCGATTCGCCCGCCGGCTCGGGTTTTCGGCCTCCTCGGCCTCCCGCCGGAACGAAACGGCGCGCGAACAAGCCTCCTAACCGCAGATTTTTCGACGATTGGTGAGATTTTCACCCGGCTCCCCGCCACTTTGATGTTCTATGGCGTGTGTTGCACAATGGTGTCTGGCTATGGCCAGCAAAGTCGATCGACACCTCGACGAGGAAGCTGCCGAAAAGTACTCGTTGGGCCGTCTGTCCGCCCGGAAAGCCGCGGAAATCGAAACCCATCTCCTGATTTGCGAGCCCTGCCGGCAGGCTGTGGCCGCGACCGATGCGTATGCCGCCGCCATGCGGAACGCCGCGGCAATGTTCCGCCAGGAGGAGCAAAGGCCGAGACGAAAGGCTGTGGGGAGATAGCTATCGGCTGATAGAGCCAGCGGTCCGGCCGTTATAATCAAATCGTGCGTCCCGACGCCACTGCCCGGAATCGCGCCTTCCCCGCCGGTCCGCTCCCGGTGGAACGTTTTTTCCAGTTTTCCCTGCTCGGCCTGGTGGCCAGCGGCTATCTGGCGGTGGCGGGGTCGGCCTACCTGGATATCCCGACCATGGTTCTCACCGGCGGCGGAATCCTGCTGCGCGCTTTGCTGGTCAGCGGCCTGGTGCGCTGGAACCTATCGGAACGCACCGCTACCGTCGCCGCCGTGGCCTACGCCGGCTTCTTCCCCATCGACTATTTTTTCCTGTCGCGCGATTTTCTCTCTTCCACCGTGCATCTGGTTTTTTTCCTGGCAGTGGTGAAGATTCTTACGGCCCGCACCAACCGCGACAACCTGTACATCGCGGTCATAGCCTTTCTGGAATTGCTGGCCGCCGCGATTCTGTCCATCAACTTCACCTTTTTCCTTTGCCTGGCGCTGTTTCTCCTTTTCGCTATCGCGGCACTCTCGAGCGGTGAGATCCGCCGTTCCATGCGCAAAGCCCCCACCATGGCGCGCGCCGGCCTGAAGCACTTCCATTCCCGCCTCGCGCTGCTGGCGGCGTGGATCGCCCTGGGCATTCTGACGCTTACGGCCGGTATGTTTTTCCTTCTGCCGCGTACCGCGGACGCAGCCCTGTCCTCATTGATCTCGCACCACATCCAGGTCCCCGGCTACTCCGAACACGTGATTCTGGGCGAAATCGGAGAGATCAAGATCAGCTCGCGGCCGGTCATGCACATTGCTATTTACGGCAACCAGGCCATGGGGTCGGCCAAGTGGCGCGGGGACGTGCTCACTGATTTCGACGGCCGGACGTGGTCCCGTGCCCCCCGCGATCCCGGTGACCGCGGCATGATCGCCATCGGCGGCCACATCTCTCCGGGTGCCCATCGAGGCCCGCAGCGCAGCTATCTGGTGGAGTTTTCCGATCTGGAATCGCGGACCCTGTTTTTTGCCGGGACGCCGGAGACCGTCGAGGGGCTGCCGGACGCCACCCGTGTGGAACCCGAGACCATGTGCTTCCGCATGCCGCAGCCGCCACCCTCGGGCTTCCGCTACAATGTCTTCGCCGTCCTAGAAGAGCCGCCGGAAACCACGCCGCCGCTCAGTCCCCCTCCCGTTCTC